>NZ_CBAROL010000073.1:0-3097 GCF_964779595.1 Methyloglobulus sp. | reverse complement strand
AATCTAGCTAAAATTAACACAGAGTAAAACATGGCAATCAATAATCTTACATCTTTAGGCAATTATAGTTTTGACAGTAGCGCATTCACCGTCGCACTCAGCAGTAATGTGGCTTATGTTGCCGCTGGCGATAATGGCTTACTATTGCTTAATGTTAGCAATCCGAGCAAACCAACGCTGTTGGGTTCGTTTGCCGCAAATTATGTAACGGATGTCGCTATCACGGGCAGTACAGCGTGGATTACCAGCGAGAGTGACGGCGTCAAAGTGGTTAACGTGTCTAACGGTTTTTCACCGACCGTTCTAGGAAGTTACAGTGCGGTTGGCAATGCCAAAAGCATTGTGATTGCTGGCAATATTGCTTATGTGAGTGATTGGGAAAATGGTTTGTTGTTACTTAGCACCCAAAATACCAGCAATATACAAAAGATTGCCTTGTTTCCGATTGTTAATGCCAAAAACGTCGTCCTCGCTAAAAATAATAGCCTAGCACTGGTGGTGAGTGATAACTCAGATTTGATTTTAATCGATGTGAGTAATCCTTATGCACCCAAGCAATTAAGCGCACTCACACTCGGCTCAGATGTTCGCAGTGTTGCGGTATTAAATGATAATACGGTGGTCGTTGCCGCTGGGGTGAGCGGTTTAAAAGTCGTAAACATTAGCGACGCGACTAGACCAACTGTATTAAGCACCTTTGCTGACATCCGTAGTGCGAATGCAGTGAGCATCATTGATAACCGCGCATTAGTAGCTGACGATGATAAAGGCTTAACGGTTGTGGATTTAACGCTGCCCTCCAATCCCACCCTATTAGAACATGTAGCCATTTCAAATGGCGTTAGTGTTGGGATTGTTGCGTCAAATAACGTGGCATATTTACTCAATACAACAGGTAATACACAAACGCTGCAAACGCTTTCTATTCCTGAACCGATAAAATACAAACTCAGTGTTAATTCTCCCAGTGTCAACGAAGGGGATTCTGGACAAACCAATTTGACGTTTACGTTAACCCTCTCGCAAGCGTTGCAACAAAGCGGCTCGGTGGATTACGCATTGCAATCGGGAACAGCGACCGCAGGGAGTGATTTCACGACTGCGTCAGGGACGATCCAATTCAATGCAGGGGAAACGAGCAAAACCATTACGGTTCCCATTTTAGGGGATGCAAGTCTTGAAAATGATGAAGTATTCAACTTAGTTTTGAGTAACCCCCGTATTTTGGAATTGAGTAATGGCTCAAATACGTTAACAGCCGTTGGCACGATTCGTAATGATGATTTTCCAACATTGACATTAGCCAACGCGCAAAGCATTCAAGAAGGGAATGATGGACAAACTGCATTAACGTTTACCGTTAACCTATCCCAAACTGTCCCTTTTGATGTATCCGTTGCGTATACCACGCAAGGCATCACAGCAACATCAGGTCAAGATTTTACAGCGCAATCGGGCACACTAAAATTTTTGGCGGGCGAAAAGGAAAAAACAATTAGCATTCCTGTATGGGGTGATACGGCAGATGAGGCAGATGAAACGTTGGTCTTTGTACTTAACAATCCTCAAAGTGTTAAATTTACAAATAGTGCTAATGAATTACGCTCAACGGTCACCATTTTAAATGACGATAGCCAAACGCTGCGTTTGAATTCACCTTCGATACAAGAAGGTGATGAGGGTATTAGCTACTTGAAATTTGTGTTGAGTTTGGGTTATGCGGTCAATTCAGATGTCACGTTTGAGTATAAAACGGAAGAAGGTACTGCGACGAGTGATATAGACTATTCGGGTAAGTTTGGCACCGCGACAATTGTTGCAGGAAAACTCAGTACTGACATTCCGATTTCTATATTAGGTGATAGGCTAATTGAATCTAATGAAACCGTTAAGCTCACTATAAATAATGTCAAAGGCATAACCTTGCCCAGTAATAGTTCATCCATTACAGGTTTGGGTACAATTATCGGTGATGATTTACCCATTATCAGTGTTCCTGCGACAACAACAGTTTATGAGCCTGCTGTTGGGATTAGACGTTTGGATATTCCGGTAACCTTAAACGCACCAACCTCTATTGATAGCGTGATTAATTATCACACGCAAAGTGGTAGTGCGACGCAGGATAAGGATTTCGAAAACTCAAGCGGGAAAATAACGATTTCGGCTAATTCTGACTCAGGTGTCATTTCGGTGTCGATTCTTGCAGATACTGAAACAGAATCCGATGAAACCTTCCGCGTTATTATTGATAGTGTTGATGGTGGGGCGAAGCTTCCGGTGGGTCAAAGTCAGTTGAGTTCCGAGATTACGATTGGAAGTACCAGTTTTCCCCTGCTCTCTATTCAAAATGTTGCCTTGATAGAAGGGGATGCGGGTAATAAGAATCTCATTTTTAAAGTAAATTTATCCACTGTGAGTGCGCTACCCGTTTCGTTTACCGTTAAAACCGTTGATAAAACAGCCAGCGCCGGTTTCGATTATCAAGCGATTAATGCAGCGATTAAAACCATTCCTGTAGGCACTCAATCCCTTGAGATTTCGGTGTCAATTGTGGGAGATAAAGCGGCTGAAAGTGATGAAACATTTAAAGTAGAATTGAGCAAAATCAGCAATGCGGTATTTGATAGTGGGAGTGAAATATTGACGACCACAGGGACTATTATTGACGATGATAAGCCTATTATTCGAATTGAAGATGTTCATGTAACTGAAGGTAACGCCGGAATTCATGATGAAAAAATAAAAGTGACTTTAAGTGCGACAGCGGCTCTCCCTGTAACGATTCATTACACGCTACTCGATGGCACCGCTAAAGCAGGTGAAGATTTTGTGGGTACTGAAGAGGATTTAATTATCCCTGCAGGTGCTAAAGAAGGTTATATATCTGTATCCATTCAAGGCGACACTATTCCTGAAGCGGCACAAGATTTTCATATTCAACTCAGTAGTTCAATCAACGCCCAATTCCTCAATGCGGCAGCAACGATTCAAAATACCGTCACGATTGATTCAGACGATGGGGATAATTTGCCCATTGTCACCGTGAGTAAAAATTTAGCGATTGATGAAGGCGATAGTGGGTTAACGGATTTCC
>NZ_CBAROL010000072.1:0-3253 GCF_964779595.1 Methyloglobulus sp. | reverse complement strand
GTCCTAGCCATTGCCCTAAAGCCGTGGCCTGTCATTACGTCTTTACCGTAGCCCAGCCGCTTCAAGGCTGCATTGATAGTATTCTCACTCATACACCGATCACCCCTAGGGGTGCGTTCGGACGGGAACACATAACACCCATGCCCTGTTAACGGCTGTATCTCGTGCAATATCGCTATGGCTTGGGTTGATAAGGGTACGATGTGCTGAACGGCTGTTTTTGAAATAAAGTACCGCCATTCCTTAGCCTCAAGGTCAAAGTGCTGCCATTCTGCGGCGCGTAGTTCGCCAGGACGCACAAACACCAAGGGCGCGAGTTTTAATGCAGAAAGGGAAATAAATGAACCTTGGTAACTGTCTATTACCCTTAGCAGTTCTGCCACTTGTTTGGGTTCGGTGATAGCGGCAAAATGTTCGCCTTTGGCTACGGGTAACGCGCCGCGTAAATCCGGCGTTATGTCACGGTCAACCCGCCCTGTAGCCACGGCATAGCGGAAAACTTGCCCTGTTATCTGTAGTGTGCGGTGGGCTGTCTCAATCGTGCCGCGTTCTTCTACGCGCCTTAAACATGCCAAGATGTCTTTAGGCAAAATTTCGGTTATCGGTTTGCTACCTAGCCAGGGGAATACGTTTCGCTCCAGCATCCGTTTAGAGCGGTTGTTTTTGTCATCCCATGTTTCAACCTTCTTCTGCCCCCATTCCCTAGCGATTATTTCAAAGCTGTTTGTGGCAAGGGCTTCTTTTGATTCCTTAACCGCTTTCCGGTGTTCGATAGGGTCAATGCCCTCTGCCAGTTGCTTACGGACGGTATCGCGCCGCTCCCTTGCTTGCTGTAATGTGATGTCGGGATATACCCCTAGTGACATTAACCCATCTTTACCATTGCATCGGAATTTAAGCCGCCACCATTTAGCCCATCCGGTCGATGTTGGCTTAACCAGTAAGTGCAAACCCTTGTCATCAAACAAGGTAAAAGCCTTGCCCGTTAAGGCTTTGGCGTTCTTGTGGGCATTCTTGCAAGCGGTGTCAGATAGCGGCATTGGTATAACTCTAATCGGTGGTAACGATGTTATACCGAATGTTATACCTGTTTGAGCGTATGTGTCAATGAATCTTAATGAACGCTATTGAACAATAAATACGCTTAAAGCGTTGGTATTAAAAGGGGTTTATGGACTTCGTTGAACCTTGTTGAATCGGGGGATGGAGGCTGCGGCCGGAATCGAACCGGCGTAGATGGCTTTGCAGGCCACTGCATAACCATTTTGCTACGCAGCCATTAATATTGAATAAAGCTTGAAATAAAAAAGCCGCGATTCTCGCGGCTTTTAAAATTTGGAGCGGGAAACGAGATTCGAACTCGCGACCCCAACCTTGGCAAGGTTGTGCTCTACCACTGAGCTATTCCCGCAATAGAAGTTATCCGTGCAATTATCGATTTTTTTCAACAATCTGTCAATCTATAATTACGGTTACTGTACATCTATTGCGAGTACCCAGCCGTCTTTGTCTTTACATTCGCCGTCTGCCACTTTAACCTTTACAAACATTTTTTTCTTGCCACCAAAATCGGAAAACTCCATGACTTCAACAGGAGTTCCTTGACCCATGTGTTGGCAAGGTGCATTTCTGTCTGCTTCTTCGCTATCATCGTAAGCGGCCAAAGTACCAGGAACTGGAACCAGACGAATCTTGGCACTAGGATCAACAGTATTTGGGCTTTTTAACGAGTATTTTTGACCAATAGCTAATTCTTTAATGCTTGGACCAGTAACAGTATTTGATTCTCCACCACTCATCATTATGAAAAGTATAGGCAAAATCACTGCTGCCAAGATGCCGTAGAAAGCTTTTGGATTGCTCTCTTTTAAGCTCATCATTGCCGCAATCTGATTGCTGACGGTGGTTTTTAACGAGTCTACAGTTTTGTTCACATTGTCTTCGTTACTCATTTTTCATCCTCATGGTTTGTAATTTTTTATTATGATACTTTGCTCAAAACCTTATCAAATAAGGTTGGATAGCTTGTGTGCAAATACTTTCTTCAAGTAAACTTTCTTTATGACTACTCTATTTCTTGCTTTAAAAGCCGTAGCCTGCCTGACTCGTGTCTACTCAGTTGACCAACTTACCACGATGTAAAAACTTTTCAAGTGATTTATGTGTTGCTAGCAAGGAAATGTCGTTCTCTTATTGAAATCAGATAAAGTCATAGCCTTTTTTAGGTTGCGCGGGTTTATCAACTCTTTCAGCAATTCGTTGACATTCAAACTGCCAGTAGCCAAGACCAACATTTTTCCTATCTTTTAAGATAAGATAAATATTTTCCTGATTCATCAGCATTTTGATAAGGTCGCCTTCTTTTAGCATAAAGTTGTCGACCACTAGAAAACTGGCTTCTTCAAATTGGTCATCCGCGTTATAAAAGAGACCTTTGTTGGTCGAGTCGCTATCGCTCGCATTTGACATTGTGTAGTAAACAGCATGATAGCGCGTTGTTATTAGACTGACACCAAAGCTTATTTTACCGCTTTGCTTAGTTACGATTAGCTCGTTTACAACGGCTAACGACCGCTTTTGATCTGACTGATCGGCTTTTCTGAAGCTGACCAAATTTCCAACCGATAAAATTCCGGTCTTGCTAAAGACGCAGAACAACAATCGGTCAGATTCTGAATGAACGAGCATTTCCTGCTCAGGATCAATCTGGCTTTGGCTTGAACCCTGATTTTGCAAGCTATGGGCAGATGCTATGCCAATAGCAAGGTAGCGATCCAGTCGGTCACCAAATACCGCTTCTTTTTGCAAATCTATACCTGACCATCTTTGCTCAAGATAATCGAGCAATTCAACAGTCGGTTTTTCCTCATGACTTTTCAATACGTGCATCGAGGTAAACCGAGTTTCTGTCAGACTGATAAACTTGTCCTTTTTTTCAAGTGCTTTGTAAAGCCGAGTGAAATCCAAATAAAGCGAGGCCGAATCCGTAGCCGCTTTCATTCCACTTTGAGCAAACGGTGGCTTGTCCTCGTCTGTCATAATCGCATATTGCATAATCTGACCAGGCACTGCTTCTGTACTCAAATTAAAAAAGGGAAATAAGCTTTCTTAGATTCAACTCATAAGTGCAATTCATTTTAACGTGATTGAAAGAGGTTAGCTGATATAGTTCAAGGCTTTTTCAATCCGACCAAAGATGAGGAAGCTTATGAAAGGTTATAAACAGCTAACCCAGATACAAAGATACCAGATT
>NZ_CBAROL010000071.1:0-3587 GCF_964779595.1 Methyloglobulus sp. | reverse complement strand
TTGAATCATACAATGGTGCCCAGGGGCGGAATCGAACCGTCGACACAAGGATTTTCAATCCTTTGCTCTACCGACTGAGCTACCTGGGCGGCTGTACAAAAGAGCGCCATTAGACGCGATTATGCCGTTGTAGTCAACAGGAAATTGATTACTGATGCATATTAAAATCCGGCGGACTGTCTTCCTTTTGGAACCAAGCAATAATAAAGCGAAAAACTCTTTTTACACTCGTCCAAATTCTTGGCAATAACCAGATCATCAATATCACAAACAAAACGAGTGCAATCAAAAATGACACCGGATGGTTGATGCTCGCCCAAACGCCAGTAACAACTATGACATCTTCTCCGATTGACGCAATCCAGTTGCTGAAAGGCTCAGGCGAAGTATTAATCATCACGCGTGTACCCGCTTTAGTCGCATGTGTTCCAGCGGCAAGACTGCCACCTAACAAGGCGGCGGCGATTTCAACGGCAGGATTCAAGTCACCGACTGCACCAGCCGCCAGCATTGCCCCAGCGGGAATGCGGATAAAGGTATGTATCGCATCCCAGCCTGTATCTGCTCCTGGGGTTTTATCGACGAAGAATTCAACGAAATACATAATGCCAGCAGCACCCATAACCAAGGGATTTGCCACAATTTGTAAATCTGGCGGTAAGTCGATATTGCCACTGTTGGCAAGAAAGCCCAAGGTCAACAAAGTAGCATAAAGGTTAATACCACTAGCCCAAGCCAAGCCCATTGTTAGTGCCAATGTTGCCGTTATTTGATCGAGTGCTTCCATTGATAAGTCCTCATTGTTGATACTTGTATTAGCCTAACATGCTGATTATGAATGGCAGCTAAATGAACAATTCCCAAACTGGTTTAATATTGACAGGCAATGACGCAAGTCTACCTAGCTCAATCCACGGGTTCGCCGGATTGTGAAAATCCGAACCGACAGATCCTGCCAATTCGAATGCAATCGCATATTTAGCGGCTACGTTAATTTCATCAACATTGCACCTACCGGTCACCACCTCTATGCCCTGCCCTCCTGCCAGTTTAAATGCAGTCAGCAAACGGTTCATCCATTTTGGGGTTAATTTGTAACGCAATGGATGCGCCACTACCGCAACACCACCCGATTGGGTAATCCAATTAACCGCCAAGTCGAGATCTGCCCAAGCCGCCGCTACATACGCAGGTTTGCCCTTGGCAAGATAACGGTCAAAAGCATCCTGTTGGTTGGAGACATGATTTTGTGATACCAGAAAATCGGCGAAATGCGTGCGGGTAATCATACTATCCCCAGCCGCCTTGGTAACGGCTTCCAAAGCACCAGGAATACGTTTTTTTTCCAACTTGGCGGCAATTTGCTCGGCGCGTTCAAGCCGAATCACTTGTAAATCACGGGTCGCTTCGAGCAGCGGTGGATAATCAGGATCAATGCCCAAACCCACAATGTGCAAAGTTTTATCTTGCCAGCTTGCAGAAAGCTCAATACCTGCAATCAGTCTAACGCCTGTTTGAGTTGCGACCTTTGTAGCCTCAACGAGTCCTGCCGTCGTATCGTGATCGGTCAATGCCAACGCGGTCACACCTTGTTCATGCGCTCGCTGTACTAGCTCGGTTGGCGATAACACACCGTCAGATAGGTTTGAATGGCAGTGTAAATCGTATTTTTCGGTCATGAATCTCTATACTAGCATGAGAAAAACAAGCTGCAAGCTGGAGAAACATAAGTCTCATCGGTGGAAAGCGTGGAGAACAAAATCATTACCTCCTATATTTAACCATTATTGCATTATAGCACTGCTATGATCGCAACCCTTACTATCAAGTCAATTGTCGTGACTTCTTTAACCTGCTGATTCAGATAAAAAACTGCGTACGCATATAGTACAGAACAAATGGTTAACCACATCAGGTAAGTTGGCTTTTTTCCTGAGCAGCATCTATTCGCCTTATTTTTTATAATAGCCTTGCAAATACTACCCAAAATCCAAAATAGCGTATAATTTAGAGCATTGTTTCAGATTATTCATCACTCCAAAAATCAAGCTTATGTCTATTTCCTTAAGAAAAATCACCCATCAAGTATTGGTCGGTAATGTCAAAGTGGGTGGCGGTGCGCCGATTGTGGTGCAATCGATGACCAACACCGATACCGCCGATGCTGCTGGAACGGTTAACCAGATTATTGAGCTGGCGGATGCCGGATCTGAGCTGGTACGGATTACAGTAAATAGCGAAGAAGCGGCGTCGGCAGTTTGGGACATAAAAAACCAATTGCTCAAGAAAGGTTATTCCGTGCCAATTATTGGCGATTTCCATTTTAACGGACATCGCTTACTGGAAAAATATCCCGATTGTGCGGAAGCATTGGACAAATACCGCATCAATCCAGGCAATGTTGGTCGTGGCAAAAGCCGCGATCCGCAATTCCAGATGATGGTGGAATTTGCCTGTAAATATAATAAGCCCGTGCGGATAGGCGTTAACGGCGGCAGTCTTGACCAAGCAGTATTTACCCGTTTGCTGGACGAAAACCGATTATTAGCCAACCCTGAGCCATTACCTGCCATAACTCGCAAAGCCATCGTATTATCGGCACTGGAAAGCGCGGCGAAAGCGGAGGAATTGGGCTTAGGCAAAGACAAGATTATTTTGTCCTGCAAAATCAGCAATGTGCAGGAATTAATCCAGATTTACGAAGACTTGGCTAGCCGTTGCAACTACACCTTACACCTAGGTTTGACCGAAGCAGGCATGGGATCTAAGGGCATGGTGTCATCTTCTGCGGCTTTGGGTGTGCTTATGCAGCAAGGTATCGGCGATACCATCCGCATTTCGCTCACACCTGAACCCGGCGCATCACGCACCAAGGAAGTCATCGTCGCCCAGGAATTGCTGCAAACAATGGGCTTCCGCTCGTTTACCCCAATGGTTATCGCCTGTCCTGGTTGCGGACGCACCACCAGCGATTATTTCCAACATCTGGCGCAAGACATCCAAACTTATCTACGTGACCAAATGCCAATCTGGCGCACTCAATACCCTGGCGTAGAAGCAATGGAAGTTGCAGTTATGGGCTGCGTGGTCAATGGGCCTGGTGAAAGTAAAAGTGCCAATATTGGCATCAGTTTGCCTGGTACTGGAGAAACACCCGTAGCACCGGTTTATGAAGACGGCGTGAAAACCGTCACCTTAAAAGGCGACCATATAGCTGAGGAATTTCAAGGTGTTGTGCAGCGGTATATTGAATCGCATTATGGTGAGCAAGCCAGAGAAAAATCTGTGGCTTGATTGACTTCTAGCGTCGTTATTGCTCAATGTTATAGAAAATAGCGAGTAGCCTCAGATGCGGTTTGCGTAACCTAGGGTTTTAGGACTTCGATATTGCTCGATTCCGTTACCCTTCATCGAGGCTACTCACTGAAAGATTTGGGGTTAACCCACCAACTCATCCAAATACTTTTCCGCGTCCAATGCCGCCATACAGCCTGCACCTGCTGAGGTGATGGCTTGTCTATAAACCGAATCCATTACATCGCCCGCCGCAAATACACCTTCCACGCTGGTGCTGCTAAAGTTTCCGG
>NZ_CBAROL010000070.1:0-4032 GCF_964779595.1 Methyloglobulus sp. | reverse complement strand
TGTAAATCATCGTCGTACTGACATCCGCATGACCAAGCAACTCCTGCACCGTGCGAATATCGTAACCGCCTTCCAGCAAATGGGTGGCGAACGAATGCCGAAACGTATGCGGCGTGGCTGCTTTTGTTAAGTCCGCATCGCGCACCGCTTGCTTAACCGCCCGTTGTATCGCCTGTTCTTGCACATGATGACGACGCACCGCCTGAGTACGCGGATCAGTTGAAACTTTAGCCGCAGGAAACACATACTGCCAAATCCACTCCTTTGCCGCATTGGGATATTTGCGTTCAAGGGCATACGGCAAGTACACCGCGCCGAAACCCTGCGCCAGATCGCCCTCGTGCAACGTCCGCACCTTGGCGAGATGCGCTTGCAATGCTGCCGACAAAGATACGGGCAACATCGTCACCCTGTCCTTAAACCCCTTGCCGTCACGGATCAAAATCTCACGGCGTTTAAAATCAATATCCTGCACCCGCAAGCGCAAACATTCCATAATCCGCATTCCCGTCCCGTACAGCAAGCTGGCAATCAACCATTGCGTACCGCTCAAGCGCGACAAAATCGCCTGAATCTCATCACGGTTCAACACCACAGGTAAACGCTTAGGCGTTTTGGCTTGCGCCACATTATCCAGCCAAGGCAATTCTATCGCCAACACTTCCTTATAAAGGAACAACAAAGCGCACCTGGCCTGATTTTGCGTAGACGCGGCGACATTGCCATTCACCGCCAAATGCGTCAAAAACTGCTCCACTTCCGCCGCGCCCATATCACGCGGGTGCCGCTTGCCAAAATGCAGGATAAAACGTTTAATCCAATCCGTATACGCCTGCTCGGTACGGATACTGTAATGTTTCAAACGGATTTTTCCCCTGACTTGATCGAGCAACTTGGGCGCTTGCACAAGTAAATTTTCTGAAGGGTATTGCATTGCGTCACGTGTCTGCATCAGTTATCCATGCTCGATCAAAGAAATGCGAGTCAATTCCAGATAATCATAAATAGTCAGTGCCGAAATAATCTGAGGCAAGTTCTTCGCAAATATCCCCATAAGCTCCTTGTTGGATATATTCCCAGTAGAAACCAGCAACAGCTTATAAGGTTGTTTCAATATCAAAAACGAATTGACGAAATCAGCATCCTTGGTGATGACAACGCGCTGTTCACTCACTGATAATTCATTGATTCGGCTATCTGTCGTTCGATTACCTTCCGCCAAATCCAAAGTATGAATAGCATCGTAGCCATGCTCTTTCAGTAGCAAAGCCAAATGACGTGGCAAATGTGCATCGACAAGAAAATTCATGCCGCTAACATCTCGATACGTTTAATCTTGACCACGCGGGATGCAAAACTAAGGGCAGCCAGAATATCCTCGTGTTCAATATCTTGGTAATCGTCAAGAATTTCTTCCGCACTCATGCCTGAACCCAACCATTCTAGAACGGTTTCAACAGGATAGCGCAAGCCGCGGATACAGGGTTTACCGTGACAAATTTCAGGATTGGTTGTGATACGCTCAGACAGTGATGTTTTCATATTACAGTTACCTTAGTGAAGCGTTAAAAGTACACAATGCACACCGTTTTTATTCAAACCCATACGGCGCAACGCAATTATCGCCCCTTTTACGCCACGGGTTAAATGGATTTTCCCCCTAGCTTTATCGAGCAGTTTGGGTGCTTGTACGGGTAAATTTTCTGAAAGGTATTGCATTTATCTTAGGGTGTGCTAAATTCTCACACATGAATGAAATTAAAGTTATTTTACATTTTTATAAAAGTTTAGACAAACTGATGACGCAATGTTTTGCGTCTATTGGGATGTCTAATTGTAGTTAGGACTCAAAATCATGGCACTCACCCTTATTGCTTTTGATTACCCACCAAGTCGATTCGCCGCGACGGAGGTTGGGGCTATCGTGCCAAACGGTCGATTTTTCCTTGACTTCACGCGAAAGCTGGAAGTCATCAGATGGCTCGGCGTCAGAAATCGCTATATCGGCCCTGCGGTCGGCTTGCTCGTTCCTGTAGTCCACGAAGCAGAGAAATCGGGGGGCTTCGTGATTGGCGTTGACGTAAGTGATCCGTACTTTCGAGACCTCCGCAAACTGTGGAAGGCACACTTCCCGTCGGGTTCTGTAGCGGTTCCTGAAGAAGCAGATGGCCTCACAATCATTGCCGACTTCGCAACACAGTTTCCAAGTGACTGCCAATCGTAAAATGTGTAGTAGCCTCTTGAGTCCTAACCCGGCAGTCAAGCGGGACTGCGCAAAAGCGCGCAGCCCCTTACTTTTACGTTGGGCCGTCTTGATGACGGAGGTAGCTTTGTCTCGTTAGGCGGTGTGGCAACGCCTTTTTTGCCGCAACAAATGAAGGGGAATTACATGTACAACAAGGTACTCGCCGTGGCCGCATTACTCGCAATTACAGGATGTGCTTCAGTGTCGGGATCAAAGTTGCAACCGGTATCTATACAAACCATTCAAGACAACAAAGAGGTGGCTGGTGTTGGATGCACGTTGAGTAACGATGCGGGGAAGTGGTTCGTGACGACTCCTGGTAGCGTAACAGTGAATAAGAGTACCGGCGATCTGGCAGTAGATTGTGTGAAAGACGTAACCCTAGTCGGGCATGAAACTGTTGTGTCGAAGAGTAACGGCGCTGTCTGGGGAAATATTCTATTAGGTGGCGCCATTGGATACATTGTCGACAGGAACACAGGGGCTGGATTTGATTATCCCAATACCATCACGGTGATGCTACGCAGGATCGGAGAAGCAGTCGGTTTAGCGACACCCGAAGTGTCACCAACGGCGCTAACTACGAGTAAGCAATAAAACTGGGCACGGGTGTCATTAAAGGCCCAACCCATCATTCCACCGGACCTGCGCGAAAAGCCGCGCAGGCCGGTGAATTCAAACGTTAGACGTTCGCACACGTATCTCACAGCCATACAAATATTCAACCCACCAACTTTGAAATCAGGAAATATGTACTACGCTTACTTCAATAGGGTAGAAAGTTAGGTAATTAACTTTCTAAAACTTCTTCCCCTATCTAACGCATCATGTTTTTGACACCTACAAAGATGCCTACTCAACGTTAGGGAGTTAATCACGTGGATACGACTATCCTTGCAACTGAAATTGCCGGAAAGGTTATTGCCGATACTTCGTTTTGGGTCGCCCTTGTTGGGTTCGCTGGCGTTATCCTTGGCGCATGTATCACGGTAGCTGGCAATCTTCTTCTTCACTGGTTTCAAGACAGGCCACGCCAAGAACTCGATAAAGTACGAAAGAAGCTATTGGAACAAATGCTTCGCGATACCAGATTCAAAGAGTACTGGCGAAAAATTGCAACGCTGTCTCGTGTGGTCGGTGCAGATGAAGAAACAACGAAACGCTTACTAATCGAACTCGGAGCCCGTAGCTCCGAGAAAGACGACGGTTTATGGGGGCTACTTGAGTATCATCCTCTCGATAAATTGGATCAATAACTTATGAAATCAAAAAAAATCACACTTAGTTTGATTGTAGTTTTATGTGCTTTTAATGCAGAAGCAAAAATGTATAAATGTACCGATAGCAAAGGAAATGTAAGCTATAGTTCTTCTCCTTGCAAAGAAGATCAGAAAGAAGATCAGACTGTTGCCACTAATAAGCTACAAATGGAATTAAATTATAATTCTCGTCCTGAGACTAAAGAGATGTTTGTCGGTGCTGCCCCTGTTTTCTGCAAAATAACCGCCGCTTTAGAAATGCTCGCGTGGCTTTTTCCTTGAAACGCTCCGAAAAAGTTTTTCCGTGTCGCTAGGGTTGACCATCAACATCATCAGCTTGCTGTGCCGAAGCGTCAACGACCGTGAAAATAATCACCGTCTGCCCTATGGCTTCTGCTTGTTCAATCTGCGATTGCTGTTCGGGCGTTCTCCTGCCATCCACAAACAACACAAGCCCAGGCATCATCGGTTTGCTGCTTTGGCTATGCCGCTCCAATGCAGCCAATCTATTTTTAATGCTCATTAAAT
>NZ_CBAROL010000069.1:0-4143 GCF_964779595.1 Methyloglobulus sp. | reverse complement strand
TTTTATGCCCGAAAGTCACCAAGTTTATAATATGCTGGTGACTTAATTGGTGACTCATAAAACAAAAAAGCCCTTCGATTGCTCGTAAGGGCTTGATTTTTATGGAGCTGGTGATGGGACTCGAACCCGCGACCGGCTGATTACAAATTAGCAACCCTCATGTTTTACCCGCCTTTACCATCTTTTAATAAGCACTATTAACCCTTGTTAATCAATGCACTTAAGTTATAATAAGTCAGACGGTCTTTGAATTGTTTTGATTCAATCTGCTTATTAATTGCTTATTAATTTTTGGGGTGGCTCGTGAAGCTGAACAAAACCATAGTTGATGCCCTTCCCTTTGCCGATAACGGGCAGGTGTTCTATTGGGACGACGGACTGCCTGGGTTTGGCATGTACATCGGCAAGACGGCTAAGACATGGTGTGTCCAACAACGGATAGCCAATAAGACCAAGCGCGTCGTATTGGGGAAATACCCCACCATGACGGCTGAACAGGCACGGAACACAGCCAAGAAGCGGATAGGCGAACTGGCGGCTGGCATTGACCCCGTAAAGGTAAGGCGCGAACAGAAGGTAAAGGCCATAACCCTAGGTGAAGTGTTTGACGATTTCCTCAAGTCTAGGACGCTAAAGCCCAAGACCATACGCGATTACACGGGGGTAATGAATAACATCTACCCAGACTGGCAAAAACTGCCCATCACCGACATTAGCCGCGATGCCGTGGAACGCCGCCATAACAAGGCAGGCACGGAACGCGGCAAGGCTTACGCTAACTTGGGGGCGCGTACCCTTCGCAGCGTGTTGAACTATGCCAGTGCCAAGTACGAGACCGGAAAAGGCTTGTCGATACTGCCAGAGAACCCCATCAAGCGCATTAGCCAGACTAGGAGCTGGTACAAGGTCAAGCCCCGCACAGGCCACCTTAAAGCCCACCAACTGAAAGCGTGGTTTGATGCCGTGCTTACCATCGACAACGACACCATAAGGGATTACCTGCAATTCGTGATATTGACGGGTTGCCGCAAGGCCGAAGCGGGTAAGTTGCAATGGGCGGACATTGACCTCACCGACCGCAGCTATAGCCTTCGTGACCCCAAGAACAACAGGCCGATGCAACTGCCCTTGTCTGATTACTTGGCGGCTATGCTCACCCAGCGCAAGGCCAACAGCACCAGCCCCTTTGTGTTCCCTGGCGAGGGTGCAAGCGGTTATCTGGTAGAACCCAAGCGGCAGATAGCCAAGGTTATCGCGCAAACGGAAATGCCCTTCACCATGCACGACTTACGCCGGACATTTGTCACCCTGGCGGAATCGTTGGACATATCGGCCTATTCCGTTAAAGCCTTGGTGAACCACAAGCAGGGCGAAGACGTGACCAGCGGCTATATCCAGTTGAACGTCGAACGGCTAAGGCTACCCATGCAGACCATCACCGACTTCATGCTGAAATCGGCAGGGGTAAAGATGGCTAATGCATACAACAAATAAGTCCTAAATTGAATTAAAAAACTTCATATGTACTGCATTTTGATATCACAAGGGCATACCAACTCCTTCTTGGTCAGGCTTAACCACTATCTTGCAAATATTCTCTTTTTTAATATTAATTAGCCTTTACACTAACCACAGCTGATACTGCAGCGTTATATGCTTGATCAGCTTCTTTGAGAGCTTTTACCTTACATCCTCCCTTAACCCCTGTAATTAAAAGTTGATTTCCAGTTACAGTACATGAGGATTTACCAATTGGACTGCTGACACTATAACTCACAACTCCACTACCTGTCCCGCCAGATGTGGAAAGAGTTGAAGTTCCACCAACTTTGATTACTGTTGGCGAGGCTTTCAGCGTTAGCTTTGCTTGATTGGCTTTATTAACTGTCAAAATCTTAGGTGCAGATGTTGCTGAATTATAGGTAGTATTACCAGCTTTATTAGCTATTAAAGTACAAGTACCTGAACCACCTGTCGCAAATACCTTACTCGCAGAAATATTACAAACAGTTGAGCCAGTGGTTTGAGTTATCGTATAACTAATAGCACCTTTACCAGTGCCTCCAGACGTTTTGAGAGTGGCAGAGCTACCAACTCGCACACTGCTTGGACTTAAGGAAAACACAACAGTTTTTTGATCAGTTTTAGCATTTGCAACAGTAAATGTTTGTGTCGCTTGTGGTGCTGCATTGTAAGTACTATTACCGGTTTGATTGGCTAAAATCCCACAACTTCCAGGGCTTAGACCTGTCACTGTAGTTCCACTAATGCTACAAACTGAAGATGTAGCACTTGTAAAGGTTACAGCTAATCCCGATGTCGCTGTCGCTGATACTGTCCCTGTTCCATTGACACTTACACTGGGTGCCGTTCCAAAGTTGATGGTTTGATCAGTTTTTACACCAAGTAAATTAAGAGCGTCATCAACTTGAATGAGTGGGGTGGTAAAAGTATTATAATAAGAAGGTATAGGAATTCCACTTACTTTGAGAGCGCTTTCAATGGCACCTACTGTGGCATTTGGCAGGCGTGAACGAATAGCGGCAAAAGAACCGGCAACATGAGGTGTTGCCATAGAAGTGCCTGAAGAATAGGCATAAGTACTTGGTGGAATAGACGAATTAATTAAACTACCTGGAGCCAATAAATCTACCATAGTCTCATGCTCATTTGAGTACCACGCAATAGCATTAGACTTGGTAGTTGCACCTACTGTAATAGCGGTCGAAATACACCCTGGTGAGCTAATATAGCCAGTTAAACCATCATTACCGGCGGCAATTATCGTGGCTACACCGGCGGCTCTTAACTGATCAATGATGAGTTTATGTACATTATCATCGCAAGCGGAACTATAGTATCCACCACCTAAACTCATATTTGCAGCAGCAACTGTAACGCTTTGAAAGCTATTAATATTCAGATAAAGCCAGTTCAGGCCAGCAAGAATATCAGAATCATAAGCACCTATACTATTATCAGGAAAGCGGGTAAATACTTGAATAGCTACAATTTTTGATTCTTTAGAGACCCCATTTGGAGGAATACCCACGGTGGTGTTTTCGCCTGCAGCTATGCCGGCAACGTGAGTACCATGCGTACAAAGGTTATCTAATCCATTTATACACGCCGATGTCGTTGCCTCAGCTGCGCCTGTGCCTGTTTGACTAGAAGTCCCATTTGGGCATAACGATATAGCCCCACTATATGAATGGGAAAAGCAAGCCTCACCTACAACTTTTCCACTTAAAAATGGATGATTACTTTGTACCCCAGTATCGAGAACAGCCACCGCTTGCCCTGTTCCAGTCGCTCCCAAGGTATAAGCACCGTTTGGTTCCATACCAATCAGAGGCACACTATCTTGAAGATTGGTATAGTTAAGTGAATCAGCATAAATGGCCGTTATTTCTGGAACTGCGGCTATTGCTTCTAATTCACTTTGGTCAACTGTCATTGCCATCATTGGACTAATATCATAACGACGCAAAGGACGGCTTGCTCCGCGTATTTTTTTTAACTCGTTTGTGCCAAAATTCTTAAGCAGAATTTTTTCCTCAATTATCGCTTTTTCCTGCTTATATTGCTTAAGATCATTATTTTGGGCGCTTGATTTCGGCAACCCTGACTTTATCTTGTAACGCAAAATAATCCTAACATTACCACTTTGCTTAAGCTCATTATAAATGGCAGGTGCGCCATTCGATTTTGCTACTAAATTTGGATCGTAAGCTTTCGTGGAAGAGTTATCGCTAAAAGCTAATTCTTTGTTCGGCAAATCTCCTCTTGATCCTATTGAAGCTTCTGCATCTTCAGAATGGGTGACAACACCTTGACTTGATACCGCAAAAAACAACATAATCATAAATTTAAAAAAATTACTTTTATAATTGTTCATAATGGTTCTATCCAGTTTCAGGCTATAAGGCAAGAAAATAATGTTTTACTTTTTTATATTGAAAAGTAAATTTTCTGCAATTAAAAAATCATATCATGAGACCTTTGCACAAACAGCAGAAACTCCGGCTGACTGGTCAAAAGCCGATTTTTTTGAATTGGCATTCACCTTAATGGGCGGTATTCGGCTGAAATACGCATTTATCTCGCCATTTTTCATAAACCCTTGGCTATTTTTCGCGGTTT
>NZ_CBAROL010000068.1:0-4377 GCF_964779595.1 Methyloglobulus sp. | reverse complement strand
CCGGTGTTCGGGCTGTGGCCTATGGCGATGAATACACCGTGTACGTCCACGCCTTTGGTCGAGCCGTCTTGGGTGTTTTTCATTCTAAGCCCAGTAACGCCCATGTCGTCGCCTAATACTTCGTCTAGGGTGTGATTCCAAACAATCTCGACATTGCCGTTTTTGGCTTTTTCCAGCAGTTTGTCGGACAAGATTTTTTCGGAACGAAATTTGTCACGGCGATGAATGACGGTGACTTTTGAGGCTATGTTGGACAGATATAAGGCTTCTTCAACGGCGGTATTGCCGCCGCCAATGACGGCGACGGGTTTGTTCCGGTAGAAAAAACCGTCACAGGTGGCGCAGGCGGAAACGCCTTTGCCTTTGTAGGCTTCTTCGGATTCAAGACCTAAGTAACGTGCGGATGCGCCGGTGGAGATAATCAGGGCATCACAGGTATAAGACCCTGCATCGCCAGTCAGTTTGAACGGCTTGGCCGATAAATCCGCCGTGTGGATGTGGTCGAATATAATCTCGGTATCAAAGCGTTCGGCATGACGACGCATTCTGTCCATCAATTCAGGGCCTTGCAGACCTTCAACATCACCGGGCCAATTATCGACATCGGTTGTGGTCGTCAATTGTCCGCCCTGCTCTAAACCGGTAATCATCACGGGTTTCAAGTTGGCTCTTGCTGCATACACGGCAACGGTATAACCGGCAGGACCTGAACCTAAGATTAGCAGTCGGCAGTGTTTGGGGGTGGGCATTAGGATTCTCCAGATATAAAATCTAACTATCTCTCAAAATACTTAGCAAAAACAGCACCAGTTAGATTCTAACTGACGCTGTTTCAATTACTGAGACGTGTAAAATGGTTATTGATTCTGTTTTATCACCACTTTAGTACCTGTGTCTATACCTTTGACACCTTTGCAATAAACCTGAGCATCGTATGCTTCGGCACCTGGCGTTGACGACTTGGATTTATTGACTTTCACTAGGTAAACCCCAGTCCCTTTAGCCAATTTCACTGAACGGCTGTAAGTATCATCGCCATCTGATTTATCAGTACTCAGGGGTGAAGAAGATGAACTTTTTGAACCTTGGATGCTTATTTTTGATGGATTAACCGGAAGCAAATCCTTCACGGATACCGAAAGGTATTTAGTTCCCTTAGCACAAGTGACTTTATAGGTATCTGTTCTCGGTTTCCCCGAAGTCGCTTTGCCGACTGCGCCAGTTATTGGCAATACACAGACACCACCAATCATTTGATTCGGCAGATTGCACGCCGAAGGAACTGGTGTGGGTGCTGGAACTGGGGTTGGGGTTGGAACTGGAGTTGGTCCATTAATCAGCGTCTTAAGAGCGGCAAGATTGACTTTATCGGCATTGTACGCAGCTTGGTATCCTGCCTTCAGGTTTCCCTTGCTCTCATTACCTGCCATGCCAGTATGACAGCTCTGGCAATTAGTGACATTTATACCTTTGCTAATAGACAATGCAAAAATTTCGGCTGTTGCTAAAGCATCAGTTACCATGCCCAGAGATACCGACATCAAGAGTGCAGTAGACAAAAAATTTCTTAACAAATTTATTTTATGCATAGCTTGCCCCACACATTATTTTATTATTCACAAGTAAACCCTCTAAAATTATCGTAAGCGAAATAACCAATCTTAAAATCAGAACTTTTAATCGCACCAACAATCCACTTTTAAGAATGATTGAGGGCAGACTAGCGGCTAATAATTAAACGATGCTTAAATCGAAAAAATAAATATAACACTGTTTAATAAAAGGCTCGCTTACTTTCTACTTCTGAAGCCTGTCATAATATTGCGAATGATGGCTTCAATAACTATTAGCTCACTCTGAACTTAATCCTGCCTTTTAGCCCACCCTATACCCGCCTATTGATTTACAATTCCGTACAATTTTCCGTAAATGCCTTTTTAGCCTTGACCGCCTTATAAATGAATAAACCCGTAACGCCCAGATCCAAAGCACGGAGCAATACTGATGTTTTGCCCAACCGCAAGCCGCGCAAAGGTGCTCCGCGAAAATCGGTAAATTCCGTTCCGCCACAAAATTTCCGACAAAAATTGCTATTCATAGCGGCTGAGACCTTAGCGCTTGCTGCGGTGGTAAGCTATGGAATTGTCGTGGTGCTGGGGAATGCTGCCAATGGCTTTTCCGGCACCAGTTTTCTGGGCAGTTTGCTGCCGTTTGCAGTGGGTGTTATGGCGTTGATATTGGTATCAACCATTTTTCTAGTTGGCTGGTGGAAGCTGCGGTGCTATTTAAAAGCCCATTCCGAAGCTTTTGTTCCGATAGCCGCAATCGGTGTGGTTTTGATAGTCGCAATTCTTTCTTGGCAAGATAGCTTCAGGCTATCTATTGGTCAATTTCGCACCTTGGTTGGCGGTAAGGAAGAAGCCAGTCGAGTCACGCTCAACCACCAAGTGTTTGCCGCTTATCGACGTTATAATTCGACAGGCTTAAACAAGATGATGCAAAGAGCAGAATCTTATAACTCCGCTATTGCAGAAGCCGCTACGGAATTCGACGTAGACCAAAACCTGCTACAAGGCATTGCCGCAACAGAATCTTCTTTCAAACCCAGGGACAGTAATGATGGCGGTCACGGTTTATTCCAGATCACGGCAGTGCCTAAAGCCGTGTTGGAAGAAGCCAAAGATCATTTGAAAACAGAGCAATTATCCTTATACGATCATCGCCATAACGCTTTCATCGCCGCCATCACATTCAAACATTACTTGGCAGAGATGAACAATGATGTGTTTCTGGGCTTGCTTGCTTACAATATTGGTCCAGCCAATGGTGGACTTCGCTTTATCATGAAAAAATACGGCGTGACTGACTTCATCACCATACAGCCTTATTTGCAGTTGCTGCCTCGTGATTATCCGATTAGGGTGTTGTCGTACGCTTTGGCTTTTCGACTTTGGCAAAAACAAGGTAAACTTCTGGCTTACGAAGCAGGCAATAATGCCATGCAAATTCAACGCTTAGGCGTACCGGGGTTGCCGTAACAATGGCCTGTATGCTTTTGGTTTAATGTAACTATTTAGTATAACGGTTAATATTTTGATAATTAGATTGGCTTTATTACTGATTTTTGCCGCAATTGCCAATTTTGTGCTGGCAATCGCTCTTGATCAATTAACGTTAACGAGCTTTTCTGTGTACGTATCAAACCTTGGTTCAATAATGCTGCTATGCGCTTTTTCCCTGTTATTGCTAGCGGGTTTATGGACGATATTCAGATTAATGCTAACCTCTATCTGCAATTATTTTGCTACCCGTCAGCGCATGGAAAGGAGATTGCTGTTTTATACTAGCCAGCACAATCGCCTAAATCGGCTTTTCCATTTCAAAAAAGTGCGCTTGCTGTATATCAGCCAACAAAAACGCAAAAGCCTGCTAAAAAAGCATGATAAAAAATCTGCAAGCCTATGAAAATACTACAAAATAAGATTGATAACATAATTAATATTATCCATTCAATAAAGGTTAAAAATCTTGACTGGCGATCTGAAAACCAGGATCAGCAAATAAAACTCACCCATAAAAAAGTTCTTGCTGACAAAGCATTAGCCGCAGAATTAACAAAAAGAAGTGTGCAATTAGCCCACGAAATTAATTTGCTGAAAACGCGTCAGCACTCAGAACTTGCGATGTTGAAAACGCGCTGCAATCAAGATGTCAAAGACTATCAACAATATCTGCAATCATTACAGCAACTTAAGTTGGTGATACTACGCAGTTATGCACACCTACCAGATGCTATCGCACATACCATCCACCATCATGCAAAATCCTTATTAAACAGCATGTGGGAGGCGGAAAGTTTTGAAGACCAAATAAACCACGAAGCACAGCTCATAAAATTTATGATGACAGTGCATGAAGAAGCTCGGCTTCACCTATCTGGTGCGTTAGATGAAAAGCTACCAGAGAATACTTTAAAGTTAATTAATCAACAGAATAGCCAGTCATTGGCTCAATATTGAAATAGTTCGATGGCTTATAACTGTTTGATTTCAGTCGAACTCAGCTTGAAAATATCAAGCGTAACCCCACCTTATCCATTATCGCGGGAACAATGCTTTTATATTCCGGTCTTTGTGTTTATGAAAGAGCGACTAAACTTGCTCCACAACAATTTGCAATAAGCGTAATACGAAACGCGTTTGTTTATTTCCCATAAAACCAGCTATTATTACTTAGATTCAACTCATAAGTGCAATTCATTTTAACGTGATTGAAAGAGGTTAGCTGATATAGTTCAAGGCTTTTTCAATCCGACCAAAGATGAGGAAGCTTATGAAAGGTTATAAACAGCTAACCCAGATACAAAGATACCAGATT
>NZ_CBAROL010000067.1:0-4426 GCF_964779595.1 Methyloglobulus sp. | reverse complement strand
TGGTTTCAACGTTAGTTAACGTAATAGTATTAGCAAAAGCAGGCAGAACAACACTATCAGTGCCTATTCCACCATCGAATGACAATGTATCAGCTAAAGCAAGTGTGTTTAAGAACGTGACGTTATCAGCACCTGCACCACCTGTGACAGCAACGGTTGAATCATCAACAGTGATTGTTGCCCCCAAAGCACCTAAAGTAATTGTATCTGCGCCAGTACCACCTTTGATAGTGACTGCTGCTACCACTTCACTCGGAATGGTAATCTTACGACCTATGCTACCTATGCTACCAAGATCATACTTTTCGATACCCGCTTTAGCCGTGACGTCACCAATATCAGACAAGATAATCGTATCAGTACCCGCCGCCGTGATCGTCTCTAAGAGATTGTATTGTGCTACCTTCATACTAACACTGCCACCACCCGTAATTGTCAATGTTTTTAACTTAGGTAATGCTGAAGTTGTTAAATCTAATGTTTCTGAACCAGGTACTAATGTACCTGTTGCGTTAACATTTAAAGAACTTGCTGTTAGAGAATTTAAAGAACCTTTAAACGAAGTCAACTCTGTTGGGTTCTCTGATGTTTTAGAAGATGTAACACTAAGTGTAATAGAAACTGCTTTGTTAGCCGTAATCGCACCTTTTTGCACCACATTTTTACCGACGTTAACGGTTAATGCACTTGCGTTGCTAAAGTTGAAAATAGCGTCGTTATTGTCGAAACTTGTTGATTCAGCAATATAGTTCAATGTTTCCGTGCCAATATTTGTAACAGTTACAGTTTTAGCTGCTGTCACACCGTTTGTATCAACAGTGAAATTAGACGTTGTAAGATTCTCTAAATTAACATTTGCACCAAGCGTACTCGCAAGCGATAGGTTTGTTAAATCAGTCGTTTTGTCACCTTTAAACACTAAATCTCCAGTGATGGCACCAATTTTCAACGTTTCAACTGTTGACATCCTTGGTTGCAATGGCGTCACTGTAGCACCACTGTTGATGAACAATGTATCTGCGCTTCCATTACCTGAAATTAGCGCATTGGGATCTAATTTAGTTGCATCGACAGTAATGGTGTCAGCACCTGCACCACCTTGAACAGACAGAAGTTTAGTTGCCGCTGATAAGTTTGCATTAATACTGGCTGTTGCACTTGCTGCATTGAAATTGTTTAATAGAAGCGGTACGGTAGTAATGGTTAACGCCTTATCACCTTCTACAGCAATAGTGGTTGCCGCTGTAACACCTGATAAACCGACTTTGTTTGGATAATTTGTAGACACTAAGATAAGCGATTCTACTTTATCAATCGCAACGGCAACTGAATCAGTCGAACCAACATTAGAAACAGTCAATCTTTGTACATCAGAAGTAGAAGTACTTGTGACAACAGGTGACGTTAAAGCATAAGCGACAGATAAATTACCAAAAGGTTGATTATTTAACTGAACCGTTGCCAACGTTGCCAAGTTATTAACTGTTACCTCTGCTTTGGTACCGTCGATAATGATTTGTTTAATGCCAGGTGCGCTTGTGGCATTGAAAATAGTAGAAATAGGCGAATTTGCTTTCAAGCTAACCGTTGAAGCAGTGCTGGGACCGTTGAAGTTAGATTCCATTGCAAGTGTCAATGTTGATGCTAATGAATCCAAGATTGAATTATTTTTTACAGGAAATTTTACAATTGGGAAAGCATCGTTACCCAATATATCTTGAATCGCAGGGTTAGATGTTAATGCAGATGCTGTCGGTGAGATATAATCAATAGTGACATCGTTTATGCCCTTTGTAATTGCATCAGCAAGATTCAATTTTACTCTTGAACCAACAACGGTAACAGAAGAGGGCGTAACAATGTTTGTACCGACTTTAATCACAAATGCAAATGGGGAAGTCGTTTCTGTTGCCGCTTTACCTAACGCTTGGTTGTAAATTAAATCAATGCTTGTTCCTGCGGTATCCATTTCAGCACCAATAAACACTGGACCAGTAACGTTGGCACTATCATTGATGGTGCCAATAATTGATGGTGCTTTTTGAATGCCTGTTTTGGTATCAACCAATACTGCGGTGTAATTTTCAACACCTTCCATAGAAATGTCGTTTGCAACATTTACCGTAATAGTTTTAAGCAGTGAGTTACCTGTATTAAAAATCAATTCAGGCGCGGCAATTTGGAAATCAGCAGGTACTGTGCCATTTTTCACGGCACCCACTAAATCCAAGCGCAATGTGATATCTCTCGTCAAAACTGCGTCTGGTGTTATGGTGAAAGTAATTGTGCTTCCTTCCAATGTATGTATGCCAGAAACAGCACTTGAGCTCATTGAGAATGTTGGTGCTGTGGAATCAAGAAAGTCCTTACTCGCAATAAAATCAGTGCCTAATAAAACCCCAGAGCTTGGCGATGACAACGTTAAATCTATGCCTTCGCCAGATTCTAGCAAGGTATCAAAAGTGACAGGAACACTAATCGTTGCAGTGGTAATGCCTGCAGCAAACGTTAATGTCCCACCTGTTGCAGTAACGCCAGTACCCTGTACTGCAACAGTACCTGTATCATTACCAATAGTTGTAGTACCTTTTCCAGAAAGACTGTAGTTAACGGTAGCTGCTGTTGTTTGAGCCGCACTTAATTTAACTGTGAAAGTTGCATTGCTGCCTTCTGATACACCACTCGCTGAAAAACCACTTACATTACCCGCTGCGATTGTTGAGAATGCATCACCCGCTATAATTGAGAAAGTCGGTATCGTTACGGGTACTAAAAAATTTGGCGTACCTGTGGTTGAGCCAACTTGTGCGCCCAATGCCTTAGCAAAATCAGCATAGGTGCTGTTTGGGTTTGTTGCAATATCACCAGTTGTCGTGTTTGCACCAATATCAAATGTAAAAGAAGAGGCTCCAAGAATTCGAACTATTGCACCATTAGACAATGTTAATTCTGCAGCATTAGACAAAAATTTACTGGAAGCAATGACCAAGCCATCTGCTAATTGAATTTTGTTAAGACCTTCTTTATCAGTGATAGTAATAATCGCAGAGGCTGGAATTTGGTTGGTGAGAATGTATGTATCTGCACCTTGACCACC
This sequence comes from Methyloglobulus sp., assembly GCF_964779595.1. NCBI lineage: Bacteria > Pseudomonadati > Pseudomonadota > Gammaproteobacteria > Methylococcales > Methylococcaceae > Methyloglobulus > Methyloglobulus sp. The sequence continues at coordinate 1,329 of NZ_CBAROL010000067.1, read as the reverse complement.
ACGGTAATCCCCTGTGGAAGTGAGAATGAAACTCTCGTCTAAACTTGTACTTGTACCCGTAACGGTCGTCATAATTCTAAATCCTTTGTGACGTTAAAAAGTAAAAATGTGAATACTACGGTTGGATAGGTAGTATTAACCCGAAATTGAATTAATTAACGCGTTTCTAAAATAATTGATGCTAGCTTTTCGTCTAAAATACCCACGATTGTTACGCCAGCTGACGCACCTGCAAGAGGATCTACATAGATAGTCGTATTATTTGTGAATGGGTTTTCAGAAATTACAACGCCTGGTAACACCATAAATTGCGTTTCAGTGTAAACGGTGCCTGTAACGACGTTGTTGAATATCAATTTGTCATTGAGCGGATTAAAGCCAGTAATTGTTACTTCACTAGTATTTATTGCTTTAGTTACTCGACCACCAATCATCTGAAAATCAAATATAAACAAGTCTTCAGCAGCTGTGGCTGGTACCGGTACATTTCTCAGTGGAATTGGGTTTGGGGAAACACTACTAGCAATCGTGGTAGTTACAGGGGTTTCATTCACTTTGGCACCTGCAACTGTACTCAATTTAACAGAAATCGTTTCTACACTTTCAGTTTTGCCATCGTCAACAGTGTTCAATGTGAATGATGCCGTTGTTGCACCAGCTGGGATGCGAATAACACCATCAGTCAATGATGTAAGATTAGTGAAATCAGCTGTTGTGATGTCTGCACCGCTCAACTTATATGGGATATCTAAATTTGTAGTAGTTTTATTATCCAACCTTACCGTGTAAGTTATTGTCTCGCCTTCGGTCACGCTAGTTTTATTTGACGTTAATTTTACAGTGGGTAACAAATTAGGCTCGCTATCTAAAACTAACGCTTTTGATACGCCTGTTGGTTTTAATAAATATACATTCGTATTTGGTAAATAGTCAGGGAAATGAAGTTGCACATTCGATTTTTCCGCATCTTTTTCAATAGGCAAAGATGCAACAATCTTATTACCTTCCAAAATTCTTATAATTCCCAATTTTGCATTGAAATATTGTGAATAATCGGTGCTTTTACCGGGTAATGACAAAATTGTATGACTTGCCGCGTTACCAATTTTAGACAAATCAGCTGTAGCTTGTTTTGTTTCCAAGAAAATTTTGAAGTCGATACTAGGATCATTTGCAACTATTTTGCTTACAGAAAAAATGGATGGACCACTGACATATAGTGTTGTGTCAGTTGATTCAAGAGAAATTTTAGCCATTTTAGAATCCTAAAATAAAGTGTAAAGTGAAATACAAATCGGCACAAATGTTGAAATCTTTAATTTTTTACAA
>NZ_CBAROL010000066.1:0-4618 GCF_964779595.1 Methyloglobulus sp. | reverse complement strand
TGAGCTGGTTGCTTTTCATGAAGCTGCTTTCGTTGGGGTCACCGACGGTTTCCAGCAAGGTGCTGGCTTCGGTCAGGCTTTTAGCGTGTACTGTACCAATGGCACAGAGCGCAGCGATTGCGGCGATTAAGGGTTTGAGGTGGGGACGGGACTTCTGTTTAGTATTCATGGTATTCCTCATTATTAAGTTAATGACTGTCAAAACAAGTTATTTGTCGCAGATAAGTATAGTACAAATCAAATATGTTGCAAATAAACAAATTTAATTGGTTTTTCACAACATAATTTTTAAAAAACCTTCTCTTCCGTGCGTTTTTAACAATCATTCACCACTTGCAATACCCAGAAATATTGTTTTATAGCAATAATATAGCTTAATAAAGACAATATATTTTTGACCATTTATTTTTTGAAGCCATATTACTTAATAGTGTCCCTGTTTCGCAACTTTACTCATACTTTTGGTGGCATTCTTGACTTAATCTAAACAACGATTGCTAGTGCTTCCTTAAACGTAGATCACCAAAATGTCAGTTTCTCATCTACACTTAAGGTACAATTAAGCGAGGAAATAACTCATCAATTATGGAGCATATAACGCAAGTTCCTTATGCAAACACCCAATAAAACTTCAGAAAAACGCCGTTATAAGCGCCAAGAAACAAAAGTCGAAGCGGTAATGACGATTGAGGACACCACCTCAATCCAATGTGTCATCCACGATTTTTGTGAACAGGGTCTGTTTTTGCAACTTAAACAGCCCTCCTCCATTGGTTTTCTGAAAAACAAAATCGCCAAGATTTATTTTTCCGCACAAACTGGGCAGGGCAGAGAATACTTCCAAATCGACTCGCAAGTCGTCCGCGTGGCTGATGATGGTATTGGCGTAGTGTTCGAGAATATCTCAGACTCAATGTTCAACGCATTGCAGCAATCAACCAATGTGGGTTCCATTGCTGCACATTCCAACAATCCCAAGTTTTTTCTTACGTCATCAAATCAGGAGCAGTTCAAAGCCGCCTTCAAGGATATGCTGCAAAGCAATTTGCCAGCACTGATGCGTAAATTTTTCAATGATGCTGAAGACGAACTGGAAAAACCGCCTGTTCATGCTGAAAATTTCAGGGATGTAGCCGCACAAGCCAATTTAATCTCGGTGTTGCGGATGAATAAGGACTCACTTATTACCCGTTTTTGCCAAGGACTTACGGCTAGAATTAATTTTACTGGGGATAAAATTGAAGGTAACGTCGGTACTAGCGCACTTGGCAGTACGCTATCTTTGATTGAAAAAGAAGCTTTTGAAGATTCGCTAAACTTCTCTACTTTGATTAGAAAAACCAACGCCCAATACAAAAACCAGCTTTACCAACTGGAACTTAAGATTAGCTATGTCACTTGCTTCCCTCGCTATCTGGTCAAGAACCCCGTTGATCCTGAGCAGTTATGCGAACATTTTCGCAAGGAAATTGCGAGCTTAGAGGACAGTATCGCCGCAAAAAGATCGCTGTATAAGGCTTTTCAGATGACTTTGTCTCAGCATTTATCGGCTTTATACAACGTCTTTGATGCACTGCTGGTCGAATATGGTGCGCCTTCCGGTATAGCACAGGATATTATCTGGAAGAAAAACTATCCAACGAACACTAACCAGCAAACGACATTTTCCGATACGTTCACATCAGGTCAGCAATTGCCGTCTTTTGACAATGATGCTTATGCTTATCCTGAGTCCTACAATGTAGCGGCTTCATCGCCGCCGCCCTCTCGTCAGCTATACCACCCGCCTGTCACCCAAACAGCCGGCAAACTATTCGATCTTATCAATCAAAATTTGGAATTAGCACAATCACACGGTGCTGGTTCTGGTCACGGTTATCTGGGGGGACATCAGAAAGTCAGCTCTGTGGGTAGTTATGAACACACCATTGATGATTTGTTAGCGGCCTTAGCAAAACTACAAGCAACTCGAACCGCTCAACAACTACCTCAAAATGCAACTGCCCTGCTCCAAACCCAGCTCGATCAATATTTAGATTCATCCACGCGTTTGGGTGCTAAAACATTTTCATCAGAAGATAAAACTAAACTGGATGTTTATGATCAGCTTTTTCATGCACTTTCAAGTGAGCTGGATCACACGCCTAATATAAAATCCTATCTGGAAAGTATCAAATTGCCGTTGATGGCGTTGAGCTTACAGGATTCTAAGTTTTTGGATTCGGAAAACCATCCAGCGCGTAACTTATTGAATCAATTGTTTTCCTTAGAAAGCGCGGTTAATCAAAACAAAGTCATCAAGAACACCCAAGTCAAGCAAGTTCTGGATCAGTTGGTGTCCAAAATTGCTCAGGGTTCTATTACTAATCCTGACATTTTTGCAAAAGCCAATGAAGAACTGAAAGAAATTTCCGCCCCTATCGCCAAATCCAGGGAATTGAACGTCCGCCGCGTTATTGAGATTTACGAAGGCAAACAAAAACTTGAACAGGCCCGACTGAAAATCCAACGCGCCATAGATAATCGCTTAGTTGGCAAGGCAGTACCCAGTGTTATCCAGTCATTGCTTGATTCCGGTTGGCAGCATCTGCTGGTTATCGCAGAATTGAACGACAATGACTCCAGCACTCGGCAACGCTATTTTGAAGTCCTGGATGAGCTGCTGGAATGGTATACCGACCTGGAACATCTGCCTGCAAAACAAGACAGCATAATTGAAATGGAGTTGGAATATATCAATACCAACCTAGGTTCTGTTTGCACCAATGCTTTTGTACATAACAAAATTATTGATGAACTTCATGCAACCTTGCTGGGTGCAGGTTCGCCACGCGTTCGAAAACCGATTGATACCACCTTTATTGAAGCCAAAACTAAAACAACAGCCAATGAATTTATTTCTGATAGCTGGCTGTTGCAAGTTGACCAGTTTGAAACGGGAGATTGGTTTACTTTTTCCCTGGAAAAAGAGACTTTTGAGCCACTTAATCTGATATGGATAGGTGAGACACCTCCCGTCTACGTTTTTGTTAATCGTGACGGCTATAAAAAACAAGAACTTACCCGCAGTGAAATTGCAGATCTTCTGGAAAGTGGTGTAGTTACCCAAATTGAGAATCTCGACGAACCCTTAATGGATAGGGCAACGACCACGATGTTGCAGCAAATGCAGGACAAGCTGATACACAGTGTTTCTCACGACCCCATTACCAATTTACCCAATCGCAAACGCTTTCTCCATCTACTCAAAGAACAAATTTCCGACCATGACACCACGCACGTCTTAGGCTATCTGGAAATTGAAGATTTTCGCATTATCACCAATGTCTGCGGTCTGCTAGGCGGCGACCAATTGCTGTTGCAAGTGGCACAATCCGTCAGCAATAATTTGGGTAAAGATGGCATCGTATCGCGGCTGGGCGATAAAACCTTCGGGTTTTTGTTGAAAAACGTATCTGCTGACGAAGGCCAGGAAGCCGCCAAAAACATCCAAATCCTGATAAACAAAACAAACTTTGTTTGGGAAGACAAAAGCTACACGATCAGCGTCAGCATTGGTTTAGTACCGATAATGGAAGGCTTATACAATGCCGAGGAACTGCTGCAAAAGGCGGATTCAGTCAATATTTCCGCAAACCGGGCAGGACACAATCGTATTCGCGTTTATCAAGAAAACGATGAAAGCTTAAAGACGCAAACCGACATCCATGAATGGGCGGGACGTATTGACCGGATATTCTCCGAAAAACGCCTGTTTGCGCGTTGCCAGATGATTGCCCCCATCGATCCTGAAAAAAACAGCCATTCGCATTATGAAATCTTGCTGGGCGTAATAGATGAGGTCGGCAAAATTATTGTCCCCGATAAATTTATTCCCGCCGTCGAGCGTTGCCAACGTATGCCAGAAATTGATCGCTGGATTGTTGAACATGTGTTCGGCTGGATTATGGAAAACCGCGCCTGCTTCGATAAAATCGGCGGTTTTGCTATTAACTTGTCGGGGCAATCTCTTAATTCCGAAGAATTCCTGACCTTCCTCAAGGATCGGCTATCCATGCAGGACGTTCCGGCAGAAAAAATTACCTTTGAAGTCACGGAATCTGTAGCCGCAGGTAGCCTCGCTTTTACTAAACGATTTATTAAAGAGATCAAGTATTTTGGCTGCAAGTTTTCTTTAGATGATTTTGGTACCGGCTATTCTTCCTACTCGTACCTGAAAAGTCTGGATGTCGATTATCTAAAGATTGACGGGTCTTTCATTAAGGACATCGCCAACAGTCCGACCGATGTCGTTATGGTCAACTCCATGAATGAAATCGCACACTCGCTGGAGCTGGAAACGATTGCAGAATATGTAGAAAACATGAAGATACATGCCATTTTGAAGGAGATTGGTGTCGATTATGCCCAAGGCTACGGCATCCATAAACCCATGCCGCTTATTGAATTGGCGGGGTCGATACATTAGTTGTAGATACCGTCTTAAAACCCAAGTGTCAAGGCTTATTTTACTGCGAAAAGAGGATCAAAAGGTTCGCCTGATTTCAAGATAGCAAAGCTAAGATGAATGAGTTTACGCATAGCGGCGCAGGCGATAGCCTTACCATTCTTGCCATTG
>NZ_CBAROL010000065.1:0-4778 GCF_964779595.1 Methyloglobulus sp. | reverse complement strand
ACCAAGCTGAGTGTTATTGATTATTTGGCCTTTTACAATGGCAAACGATCTCATTCAAAATTAGGTTATCAATCCCCGTTGCAATATGAACGGGATTTTTATAGGAAAGCTGTCTGAAAAAGTGTCCGGTTTTACTTGACCATTACATTAATACCAGCAACGGCTTCGTCGGTTTCGTGGATAATCCGGCGGCAATCGTCTAGGTAACGGCTTCCGGCATCCGTCACCCGTACGTAACGCGTCGTCCTGTTGAGCAGTTTCACACCCAGGCGGTCTTCCAGTGCCGATATAGCCCGCGTTACGGCTGGCGGTGACATCCCAAGCCGCCTTGCACCTGCGGCGAAGTTTTCTTCCTCGGCAACCGCTACATACACAGTCATTAAATGAAACCTGTCCACACTTTATTCCACTTGACGGAATAATATATTGTGCTTGGCGATTATTCTCTTTGCAAGTGGAATATGGGAAAGTATAACCGTCCCCACCGCAATCGTGCGATACGGACTAAACCATTACCCTAAGCTTGGAGAACACTCATGAACAGAATCACCCTGCCTACCCCAGAGCAAACCCCTGCCGCCACTTTGCCATTGCTGGATGCGGTTAAAAAGCAACTTGGCGTTGTGCCCAATCTGATGAAACTGGTCGGCAATAGCCCAAGGCTACTTAAGCCTTAACGGTGCGTTAAACAAAGGCACCTTGGATGCCAAAACCCGTGAACGCATTGCCTTGGCCATTGCCGAATTCAATGGTTGCAGTTATTGCCTGTCTGCCCACACTTATCTTGGTAAAAACGTCGCCAAGCTGGATGATGCTGAAATTGCGGCGAATAGAAACGGCAATTCATCTGACACTAACGCAGCAGCTGCCGTGCATTTTGCCGCCCGTGTGGCGATTGAACGCGGCCATGTTTCGGATGCCGACCTCAATATAGCCTTCGAATTGACTGATAAATATTTTTACTCGAGCGTCAGCTATTGAGTGGGCTAAGAAACCTGTCAAGAAACGATTTTGTCGCCAAGAAAATAATCTCAATTTCATTTAAATGGTCAATGTAATGTATGGTATCGTTACAGCTAGATTAACTAGCTAGATGGCATGCCTTATGAAAAGCGACCAATGGTCAGTACAAGATGCCAAAAACAAATTCAGTGCCGTTATAGACGCAGCTCAGCACGGGAAGGCTCAGCTGGTTACCCGTCGTGGCATACCGGCAGCGGTTGTTATCTATAACTGAGTTCGAAAAGCTAAAGCAATTAGAATCCTTGCAGTTGCCTTCATTTGTCGACCATCTTCTTAACATGCCTGCCGATGATGGCGAATTTGAGCGAATGACTGTCCAACTGAGGGATCTTGACTGATGCCTTTCCTGCTGGATACAGACATCCTGTCTGCATTACGCCGCAAGAAACGAGAACCGCATCTGGAACAATGGTTGAAGGGTAACCGTACTGCTGATTTTTACTTGAGTGTCGTGACTATCGGTGAGGTTGAACGGGGCATCACTCGGCAAAAACAAGTTGACCCTGAGTTTGCACAAGTTTTGGAACATTGGTTAGAAGATGTCTTAGCAGGTTATGGGCAGCGGATAATGCCTATGACTATAGCGATTGCTAAGCGTTGGGGTCGATTGAGTGGCGAACTTGGCCATGACGGCGCAGATCTATTGATTGCAGCCACAGCGTTGGAACACAACCTTGTGGTCGTGACACGTAACGTACGACATTTCGAACCCACTCAAGCAAATCTCATTGATCCGTTTTTGGCTAGTTCTGTGTGATCTTCATAACGACCCTGCATGATATTATAAATATTACTTTATAATTAATAAGATATATTTATTCTCCATAACTGACATTGGCTCATATCAACCACTTTGGGAAGTTCGGTCAAGACCCGTCATTCAGCATTTCAAATAGCTGGCCTACGTATCTCAAAGAACAGACGTTCGTACAAATACATTCAATAAGGTTCAGCAGTCTGAAGAGTTCATAATATATTGTCGTTAGAATTGAATAAAAATCTAAGTCGTCATAATATGTCGCAATCCCTCCGTACAATGACAATAAGTGTGATTGCCTTTGGAGTTATATGCCGCCCCCCATCCTTAAACTTCCTTTTAACACAGCTTGGCAATCCCCATTTCCAGCAAATCATCTTCCCAGCGGACGAAGTGTAACGGGATTTTGAACCTGTCATGGTTGCCTTCAAGCAAAGCCAAAAACGTCCGCTGAATTTTACGCCGCACTTTGGGGAAGCGGGGTTTAAGCTTAAAGCCAAAGACACTGCTATTGATGATATTTGTTGTCTCTCTTCCAGTCATTACTTCTAGACTTCCTTGGTGTTTGTAGTTTTGTTGTCAGATCACTTGCACTTAATCGGCTTAAACGGAAAATGCAAGCTAACAGTCAAATGGGTTCTGTTTTTTACAAGAAAGCAGACGATATGAATGATAATAATGGATATTTGCGACAACTCTTGACGTATCGTTACTATTATTTTGGAGCCTTTTGTTGAATATTTGTAATTGAACATCCGGCACATGAACGTCTGCTAACAGAAAACCAATCTTTGCCTTCCGAAAGGCGAGTTAGGGTCGGTCTTGCCAATTCCGCTTCGAGTAGAATTTGATATTGCCTAGCGTCGGGTATCGAGAACATTTGAACAGGCAACCAAGTCAAACATACTCTCTCAACCAAAATGGAGTATGTGCCATGAATACAGAACTTGCGCTCGACCCTCGATTCAATCCCCAAGCCGAAATAAAAAATGATAAGCCTGCCGCCGGCAAAGAACCTTGGAACAAAGGCAAGCTGATGGGACAGAAGCCGCCTCTGAAACTCAAGGAAGTCTGGGAAATCCGCATCCGGCTGCGATTTGGTAAAACTAAAAGTCCGGGACGTCGCCCACGGCGACCAAGTGTCGAAACGGGCGATGGTCATGCAACAAAAAACCCATCAGCCGGTACAATTCTAAATCACGGAACAAACGCGCACGTCAGTCATGGACTGGATCAAGCAAGCCAAGCTCAAGGGCGAGGATTTCCTGTTCCCAAGCCGAATCCACGGCTCGCCGCATATCACCACCCGTCAGTATGCCAGGATAGTGGAGAAATGGGTCGCCAGCATCGGGTTAAACCCTGCCGATTATGGCACCCATTCCTTTCGTAGGACAAAAGCGTCACTAATCTACCGAAGGACAAAGAACTTAAGGGCAGTGCAACTTCTGTTGGGGCATACCAAGCTCGAAAGCACAGTGCGTTATCTCGGAATTGAAGTCGATGATGCCCTGGAAATGGCGGAACAGACGGAAGTTTAATTGCTTTCGCACCGTAAATGGTCGCTGGTTAGCGGCCATTTACACTATATGAAAACTGTTGACATGGTGTAGCAGGAAGATGTTTTATTGCAGGGTTGATTTAATGCACAAATAAGCGCATCATTTGATGATAACTTAGGAGATAAACATGAGGACTACAATTGTATTAGATGACGAGTTGCTTGCAAAAGCCCAAGCTTTAACAAGCCTTCAGGAGAAATCAGGCCTTGTAAAAGAAGCCTTGAAAGCCCTAATAGAACGTGAAAGCGCAAAAAGGCTGGCGAGTTTGGGTGGCACCGAACCGCAAATAGAGCCCATTCCGCGCAGACAAACACTTGTCTAGCATAATGATCTTGGTCGATACGTCAGTCTGGGTCGATCATCTACGTGCCAATGAACCACTGTTGGCCAGTTTACTGACCCAAAACAGGGTATTGGGTCATCCCTTTGTCAGGGGTGAGCTTGCACTAGGAAATTTACGGCAACGCGAAACTATTTTGTCAGCATTGGATAACTTGTCCCAAGCTCCACTGGTTTTTAACGACGAGGTTAACTATTTCATCGAAAAGAACGCACTGTTTGGTTTAGGTATAGGACTGGTTGATGCGCATTTGCTGGCTTCAACTCAGTTAATGGGAAACATCCGACTATGGACTCGGGACAAGCGTTTGCAAATGGCCGCTGTAAGGCTTAATTTGTCGGCGGCTGTAGAAAAATTAAATTAGCAAAAGATGGACGAGAAAATCATAAACCCAGCAAAAAAACGTACCAAAAACACATATAGCACTAATCGACCAGGGATTGTGAATGGTATCTTCTAAGCTGCCTGTGCGGCAGTGAACGCAAACGGCCATCTTCTAAATTAATCTTCGACCTTCTAAGCTGCCTGTGCGGCAGTGAACGATGGTATTCGATATGTGCCTGTTATCCTGCCCTTCTAAGCTGCCTGTGCGGCAGTGAACTTAACAAGCTTGTCGATTATTGTATTCAACGCCTTCTAAGCTGCCTGTGCGGCAGTGAACGGAGGGGTCTTATCTGAGCAATTTAATGTACCGCTTCTAAGCTGCCTGTGCGGCAGTGAACTGGTAAGCGGGGGCTGGTAAATTTCGGACTATCTTCTAAGCTGCCTGTGCGGCAGTGAACTTCTGACCGATCAGCAACGTCCGCAGGTCATTCTTCTAAGCTGCCTGTGCGGCAGTGAACTTTTAGAAAACCATTCGACAGTGTTCTCATTACTTCTAAGCTGCCTGTGCGGCAGTGAACAACTCCATAGCTCATAGCGTACGCACTTCACTCTTCTAAGCTGCCTGTGCTGTAATGGTCAAGTAAAACCGGACACTTTTTCAGACAGCTTTCCTATAAAAATCCCGTTCATATTGCAACGGGGATTGATAACCTAATTTTGAATGAGATCGTTTGCCATTGTAAAAGGCCAAATAATCAATAACACTCAGCTTGGC
>NZ_CBAROL010000064.1:0-4952 GCF_964779595.1 Methyloglobulus sp. | reverse complement strand
CCCAAGACAATTATTTGCTGAGGACTGCCATCTGCCAATAACGGTATGCCACGTTTGTCACAAGCCTGCTGATACAAAAAAGCCAATGCAAATTGAATGCAAGCATCAGCTAACCACGATACTTCAGCCAAGGTTTCTGATAATGGCGCCCAACCTGCTAAATCACGCCACGCGATTCGAACCATTTCTCGTCGCCGAAACTGCCGTAATACCTGCATTAACTGTACTTCAGTATCAATCGCTATCTGTTCCAGTTTATTGGTATAACTAGGTTCTTTATAAGCTGACAATAAATCACCTGAACTAACTAATTCAATCAATAACTCAGGCCGACGAAGACAACTCTCCGCAACAAATAAACTGGAGCTCCACACTTTTACAAGGGAAGCAGATAGCTCAGGTGTGGGTTGAAAATCCAGATTTAGCGTGGCTAGTTGCTCATCCCATTGCTTTAGCATAATCCCTAGGGAATTGCGTAACTCCTCAGGTAGCTTTGCGAGCTCAAAATCAACATTATGAGTAAAAGACATAAATACCAGACTGAATTTAAAAAAACTATGATACCGATTTGAGAAGATTCAAGCCAACTTATTGCCAGTAACTTGTATTAAGTAATAACTCACTTAATAAGAAAAATAAAATAATTAGGTTATTTAACCTAAATTTTTAAAAAGTATGGCATATGCCTCACTTTTTTACATCGCAATAAAATTCTTTTACACCAGCAATCCTTTTCTAGCAAGGACTGTGAAGCTTTGGCATGCAATGTGCTTTAAGTAAAAGATTAGACATCGTCTTTTATTTAAATAACCCATTTATAACACTCGGATTAATTTAATGCCTTTACTTAAACCTCCATTTCAACTTAAACCAAGACACACTCTAATTTGCATGTTGATACTAGCAACGCCCTTAACTGCAATGGGGGCTTCAGACACAACGACGTCTACTAAAACCATCAACGTAAAACAAAAAACGGTAAAAAAAGCTGCAAAACAAGAAAAAAAACAAGCACCTGTCGACAAATCTAAAGCAGAAATGCCCGAGATGATAATAACCGAAGGCTATACCGATACCAATGCCTTTATACCCAGAGCAAAAGAAGAATACCGATTACCTACAACGACAGAAAGTGTGTCTAGCGAAATAATTGAACATAATATTAATGCCATGACGTCTGCCGATACTATTAAGTATCTACCCAGTATTCAAGTTCGTCAGCGCTATATTGGTGACACTAACGCTCCTGTCGGCTGGCGTACCTCAGGAACCAGCCAGAGTGCTCGTGGTTTAATTTATACCGATGGCGTGATGCTCTCAAACCCATTGGGTAACAACAACGGTGATACGGGATCACCGCTCTGGTTTATGGTAGCACCCTCAGAAATTGAACGAGTTGATGTCATGTACGGACCGCAAGCAGCGGCCTATACCGGTAACTCAATTGGTGGGGTCGTTGACATTAAAACCAAAATGCCAACAAAATTTGATGTCGGTGGCAACGTTAAAGCGACCTGGCAAGAATTTGGCTTTTATGGCAAAAATAATACCTACGATAGCCAAGAATATTCAGGGCATGTTGCTGATAAATACAAAGACCTATCGGTTCGATTTGATGTCATGCATTTAGATAGTCATAGCCAACCCATAAGCTATTATAATCCAATTCTTTCTACAGCCCCTGGGGGCACAACCCCAGTTTCCGGTGCCATTGCCAATAAAAATCCTTACGGCGTTGATGCCTTAGTTATGGGGGGAGGAAACATTAATCATACCGTACAAGATACTTTCAAATGGAAATTGGGCTACGATATTACCCATTCTATCCATGCAAACTACTCATTAGGTTTATGGACCAATGATAATAATGGTAGCTTTCAAAGTTATTTAACCAATACCGCCACAGGTGCAACTGTCGATAGTGGCGCCTCCGTTGGTATTAATGGCAAAACTTACAACCTTAATACGGGGAACGGCGGTTTTCCAGCTTTCACAGCCACTAATGTTGAACAAACAAAATTATTTCAAGGCATGCGCCTACATTCAGACAGTGGTGGCGTTTTTGATTGGGATCTAAATGGTAGTTGGATGAACTTCGCCACCGACTATACTCGAAAATCCACCCAAATACCCTCAGCTGGGGACGGCCAAGGTAACGTAACAAGCTTGCAGGGCACCGGCTGGTTCACCGCTGACGCCAAAGGCATCTGGAGACCGTCTGCAAAACTGTTAGGTAAACATGAAGTCAGCTTTGGTTTTAGCGAAATTGGCGCCAATTTAAACTCATTTGTTTACAATGTATCCAATTGGAAGACCTCTACTACAGGCGCCATTAACACTGTCTCACAAGGCAAAACAAACTTGGCAGGTTATTGGGTGCAAGATGCCTTGGACTTTAACAAAGCTTGGAATTTAACATATGGTGGCCGTATAGAAAGCTGGGATGCCAGTGATGGCTACAATGCCACTAGCACGACAGCTTTTTCGCAGGCAGACCGAAATCTACTAAGATTTTCACCGAAAGGAAAAGTCACCTGGAAGTCGACAGAACACAATGAGACAGGGTTCGCGGTTGCTAAAGCCTATCGCTTTGCAACTGTCACCGAATTGTTTAATACAACAACAGTGAGCGGTAATATAGTTCAAGCAAATCCTAACCTAAGACCTGAAGATGCCTTATCTTCTGAGCTTTCTCACATATACCGTTTTGATGGTGGAAAAGTACGTATGAGTGTATTCCAGGAGCAAATAAAAGATGCCATTTATTCACAAACCACTTTTAAACCAGGATCAAGTACTACGACTTTGAGTACCAGCTCAAATGTAGGAGAAATACAGAGTTACGGTCTCGAATTTGCCGCCGATAAAAGTAATGTCGGCATAGACGGCATAGATCTATACGGTACATTTACCTATGTTAACTCTACTATTACCGAAAACTCTGAAACCGATGCCGCAATGGCCTTATCAACACCAACAGCAGCAAACCCTTACACTAAAGTTCCGACCACGGGTAAGAATCAACCCAAGGTTCCACAATGGCGTGCAGCTGGAATTGTTGCCTATCGTCCGAGTGCGTTTAACAACAAATTAAATACCTCCGTTAACTTTCGCTACACCGGCACGCAATATGGTCAGTTAAACAATACCGATAAGAATTTTGCAACCTATACAGGTGGGGGTAACGAAGCTGTGATAGTCGATTTACATGCTAACTATAATATAACCAAGCAAATTATGGTTGCCGGTGGCATAGATAATGTCAATGATGCACAAGTTTGGATATTTCACCCAGAGGCTGCGCGAACATACTTTGCGGAATTAAAGTATAATTACTAGTTAAAAAAAACATACGCTACTGAAATCTTATTTTGCCTAGCAAAGCGGCGGACAAAGATCCCTTTGTCTGCCTTACTTATTTTAAACGGTCTCATTATGAAACGTCATTGCTCATTTTTATCTCTTGCATTATTAGCGTTGGCTGGTTGTACAACCACTACCGAAGTTAAGCATGTTGATCACACCCAGCATGAAAACAAGCATGGCCACGAAACTGCAAAAAAAGGCATTTGTGCCAATCCTGAAGCTACTCCCAATTTAGTTTGCTCGGACACGGTGACCGCAACTTTTAATGATAAAGGAATGCTTTGGATTACTTGGGTAAACAATGGATTCATTTATGTGCAATCATCAGCCGATAAAGGCCTCACTTTTACCCCGCCTGTTAAAGTCAACGCCGTTTCCGAAAAAGTAGCAGCAAAAGGCTCTAGTCGTCCCAAAATAAAATTGGACAATAACGGCAACATCTATTTGTCATGGGACTTAACGCTCGATAAAAAACATAGCACGCATATCCGCTTCAGTCGCTCAACCGATGGCGGTCAACATTTTTCTACACCGATTACCTTGAATGATAATCTTGAGGTTATTCGTCATCGCTTTGACAGTATGGCGATTGGTAAAAATGGCGAGATTTTCATGGCGTGGCTGGATGGTCGTGATGAAGCCTCTGCAATAAAAGAGGGTCAAGCCTTTAAAGGCCTCTCCCTTTATTACACCTGGTCTGATGATGGTGGCCAGCATTTTCATGCCAACAAACATGTTGCTGATCATGCCTGCGAATGTTGTCGCATAGATACCGCTATCGCTAAAGACAATACACCTGTCATCGCTTGGCGTCATATTTTTGATGGCAAAATACGTGACCATGCACTTATTAAGTTTACAGACTGGAATACGCCCGGCAAAATCGTTCATTTGGGTGATGAAAAGTGGGCGATTGATGCCTGCCCCCATCACGGGCCTAGTCTCGCCATTTCTGATATCGATACCTATCATGCAGTATGGTTTAGTGGCTCTGAAGCCAAAAAAGGCTTATTTTATGCCGCCTCCACTAATTCAGGGGCGAGTTTTTCTAAGCCCTTGCAATTTGGAAATGATGGCGCAAGTCACCCTAGTGTTATAGGACTGGGCAAACAAGTTGCTATCGTTTGGCAAGAATTTGATGGCACTCAAAATAGTATTCGGCTAATGAAATCATCTGATGATGGTAAAACCTGGTCAACACCTGAAGTAATATTGCAGTCAACTGAAAAACTGGATGAGCCCTTTTTGATCACTGATGGACAGTCCATTTATCTTTCCATACAGTCACAAAAATTGGGTTATCAATTAAAACATCTGTAAAATACAATAAAAAAGGGGGAGCAAATTTTAAATGCTCCCCCTTTTTATGATTAATTAGTTAAAACCAGAACCTCACTTGCCATCAGTACATTATCAATAGTTGTTAATTTCATGTCTTTAGTCAATACTTTTCATTCTGATAACGTAAGCTTTAATCCTCTGGCACAGCAAAAAAAATCACGACAAATTGCCGGCCTAGTTTTGGCTACCGTACTTGTTTTGCATGGACTTTTAGCCTGGTATCTATCAAGAAAACCTATAGTGCC
>NZ_CBAROL010000063.1:0-5089 GCF_964779595.1 Methyloglobulus sp. | reverse complement strand
AATCTTGCTATTGATGATGATTTAATCAATGAAGCGTTAACGCTGGGGCATTTTAAAACCAAGGAAGATACAGTTGTTACTGCGTTAAAAGAATTTATCAATCACCGCAAGCAATTGGAGGTTATTGATTTATTTGGTAAACTCGACCCTGATGCGGATTACGATTATAAGCAAGGGCGACGTTCTTGAAAGTATTGGTCGATACCTGCATCTGGTCGCATGCACTTCGGTCTAAAAAACCGGAGTTTGCAACAGAGGTAAACAACCTTGAAACACTCATAGCCAATCAGCGAGTGCTGATTATTGGCGCAATTCGACAAGAAGTATTATCCGGTTATAGCGATTTGACTAAATTTGAATTGCTAAAAACCAAACTGAGTTACTTTGAAAATACGCCAATTTTAGACGAGGATTATCTTATTGCGGCCAAGTTCTACAATGAATGCCGCCAAAAAGGCGTTCAGGGATCGCATATTGACTTATTAATCTGTGCTGTTGCCGTGCGGATCAATAGTCAAATATTTACCAGCGACAAGGATTTTGGGTTTTATCGGCAATATTTGCCCATCAAGCTTTACTCTACAACAGCAGTTTGACTATAACAATAATAGTGCGGGGTAATCACTGTCTTAAGTTGTCCCCAAGCCGGACGGGGCATGTTGCCCCGTTCGAAACGTTTTGTATTGCTTAAGAGCAACTATTTAGCTTAGGCATTGCAGAAACGTTAAGGACGGGGTTGCAAACCCCGTCCCGCTTGAGAAATTTGATGAGAAACTTGGAGGAATATTATGAAATTTAGCGTGACAATTGACCGTGACGAAGAGGGTATCTGGGTAGTGGAATGCCCAGCCATACCCGGTTGTGTTAGCCAAGGGGCGACTAAGGACGAAGCACTGGGCAACATACAGGATGCAATTTATCAGTGCCTTCAAGTTCGCGCCGAGCGTGGATTACCTTTGACCATCGAGACGCGGCAAATCGAGGTGGCGGCATAATGCCGCCTTCGCTTCCCGTTCTTAAGGGGCGCGAGGTCGTTCTCGTGTTCGAGTCGCTCGGATGGCAGGCTGTGCGGCAAAGTGGAAGCCACATTATTATGGTCAAAGAAGGGGAAGCAATTACATTGTCTATTCCCGATCATAAGGAAGTTGCAAAAGGTACGCTACGAAGCCTTATTCGTATGGCAGGATTGACGGTAGCGGAATTTATGGCTGCGTTATAACGCTTTGGGGTTGTCGCAAGTCCACAAGCCTCAGCAAACTCCGTCTCGCTTGGGGTAATGCAGAAACGTTAAAATGCAGCCGTTATGAAATGACGACAGTTATAGATACCGTCTTGCCGAGAAAAAAGCAAGCTTTTTTCGGCAAGGCGGTATCGAGAATAAAATCAACATTACACTGAAATAAATAATTGATATTTAATGACTTTTAAGTCATGCAAATGCCGTCTTGCCGCCAAAAAAGCAAGCAATAATTAAACAGCATAATTTTTGTCAAAAGGCTTGCCAGACTTAAGTACGGCAAAGGCAATATGAATAAGTTTACGCATGGCGGCACACACAACAGCTTTACCATTCTTACCGTTTGCACTTAGTCGATCACAGAAGGTGCGAATCAAAGGGTTGTGTTGCCAAGCTACGATGGCTGGCATATACAAAGCTTTACGTAGTGACGAACTGCCATTTTTAGCAATATGGGTGTTACCTCGCCACTGCCCAGACTCACGGGGAGCAGGAGCAAGCCCTGCAAAAGCAACAACTTGTTTAGCATTGTTAAAATCGTGATGTTCACTTAATGCAATGAGTAAATGGGCAATAGTAGCCTTGCCAATACCAGGAATTGATTCAAGTAGGTCGCTACGTTGTTTAAGCTCCGGGTCGTTATTAATCAAGTCAAGGATGGCTTTGCGTGTGGCATCAAGCTCTGCATTTAATGTTGCTAAAACCGTGTCAATGGAGCCAGCAATATTGGTGTTGGCAGTGTCTTGGCGGTTACGTTCCATTTGAATCATCTCTAAAAGATGCTCAACACGGCGTGTCAAGGCTTGTAAGTTGCGAATATTGGCCGGGGCAGGTATCCATAGAGGGGGTTGCATCATTAAAGCGTAACGGGCAATGAGCTTGGCATCAGCTTTGTCTGTCTTGGCGCGGCTTAACTCGCTTTTGGCAAAAGCATGGATTTTAGCCGGATTAACCAGGCTGACAGAATAACCCTGATTGACTAGGAAATCAGCGAGTGGGAGGCTATAAGCCCCCGTTGCTTCCATACATATCAATGGGTTAACGCCACCACACAACGGAAGGAACCAGGCTATAAAAGCAATAAATCCAAGTTCGTCGTTAGTAAATGTTTTATGTTTGTACTTGCCTGCGATTAAGCTAGCAACATCGAATTTTTTCTTAGCAATATCAACGCCAATAGTGATTTGAAACATGATGCTATACTCCGAAATCTGAAGATAAAGATGATTAATGATCGAAACCACTGCTATGTTCAACCTTATGAATACAGGCTTTAAGCCTAAGAATACCGTTCGAACTACAATAGCGAGTGTGGATGGCGAGGAGTTCAATCTATGAAACAGGCTTTAAGCCTAAGGATGTGCACGACTTCCTCGCTATCCTCCCGATGATCAATCGGGGATTTTGACCTTTTGAGGGATCAGAATCAAGATATAAGGATGTGGTGTGACTTGATGTCGTTTAAGTAATTGTTTCAATTATGGTTGTCATAAGAAGAAACCGAGTTTTTCCTGACTCCGAGCCTATTGGCACATGCGTTTTTGGTAACAGAAAGGTGTGAAGCTGCCAAGACAACGAAGCTTGACCACAAGGTCTAGGTGAATCCGTGAGGATAACCAAACTCTCCCAGCATTAGGGGGTATAGGCTCCAGGCTAAGAATGCCATGGCTAACATAAGTAAACTATTGTAAATCCCGTAATATACGACAAGCTAAAGATGCTGACAAGCTTGAACCAAAAGGTACATGGATAGGTTGATTGAATCACGTCGTCAATCACAGGAACACGACATCCATCGGGAGAGAGATAGAGCCTAAAGCATTCCTGACTATTATTTAAATGGAACAAGGTAAACCCCATGAGCCGCCAGCAATGGCAGGAGAACCGCAAGGCAATCTGTTGGCTCAGGGGGCAACAGAACGCGGGAGCAAGCGAACGGTCAGCGGTAATAGCTGACATAGGGATTGAGCGGCAATGCAACATTAACCCACAGGAAACTGGGCAGACTTCCCGCAGGGTCTTTCTTCATGAGAAAGTTTGATTTAACTCTTTAAAGGGGAATTGTTATAAAAGCGACAACGGTAACATTTGCTGAAGCGATGGCATCCCCTGATCTGATTGGACACTGGCACGATATAGATTGGGCCAGCTGTCACAAAAAGATTAGGAGATTGCAAGCGCGTATTGTGAAGGCTGTTGCAGAAGGACGCTGGAGGATGGCAAAAAAACTCCAACAGCTACTGACGCGCTCGTTTTCTGCAAGAGCCATTGCCGTAAAACGGGTCACTGAAAATAAAGGCAAGAAAACAGCTGGGGTTGACGGGGAAACCTTAAGCACACCAGCATCCAAAGCTAAGGCCATAACCACGCTGAAAAAGAAAGGGTACCGGTCATCGCCTCTGAGACGTGTTGAAATACCTAAAAAGAAAGGTGAGAAAAGAAAACTTGGAATTCCAACGATGAAAGACAGAGCCATGCAGGCGTTATATTTGCTGGCGCTCGACCCCGTCGCTGAAACAACAGCTGATCCCAATTCTTACGGTTTCCGGCCAGAACGTGCGGCAGCAGACGCGATGCAACAAGGCTTCATAGCATTGTCCCGTAAATCCAGTGCACAATGGGTCTTGGAGGCTGACATAAAAGGGTGCTTTGACAACATTTCACAGGAATGGTTGCTGAAAAACATTCTTATAGATCGAAAGATCCTTAAGGAATGGTTAAAGGCCGGATTCATCTATAAGGGTAAGTTCACTGAGACAATAACAGGCACGCCACAAGGGGGAATTATTTCCCCAACGCTAGCAAACCTGGCTTTGGACGGCATCGAAAAAATGCTAGGCCAACATTTCAAAACTCCGAAACAGTGGAAAGATGGAATAAATCCCAAAGTGAATTTTATCCGTTATGCAGACGATTTCATTATCACCGGAAACTCGAAAGAATTGCTGGAAAATGAAGTGAAACCGCTGATTGAAAGCTTCCTCAAGGAAAGAGGCCTGGAATTGTCACCTGAAAAAACAAAAATCACTCATATCAATGAGGGCTTCAATTTTTTAGGTTGGAATTTTAGAAAATATGGCTCGAAACTGCTCATTAAACCGGCTAAAGAAAGCGTAAAAAGCATTCTGAAAAAGTTAAGGGGCATTTTTGACCATAATAAAACCGCCAAAACCAACAATTTGATTTACCTGGTGAACCCGGTCATCACCGGCTGGGCAAATTATCATAAAGGCACGGTGGCCAAGGAAACTTTTAATCATATAGATAAAGAGATTTGGAAGAAAACCTGGCAATGGGCAAAAAGAAGACACCCCAAAAAAGGTAAGACATGGATCAAAGAGAAATACTTCAAGACCATTGGCAACCGAAACTGGAGCTTCTTTGGCAATGACAAAGGCGGGCAATCGGTGGAGTTGGCAACAATGTCGGCAATACCTATTGAACGTCACATCAAGATTCAAGCGGATGCCAATCCTTACGACCCAAAATACGAACAATATTTTGAAAAAAGACTTTACGTCAAAATGACCAAAGGTTCGGTTGGAAAGACTAAGCTCGCAAGATTATGGGTACAGCAAAAAGGAATATGCCCTGTTTGCAAAACGCGAATTGACGATGTGGGGAATATCAATATCCATCACCTCTTAGAAAAAGCGAAAGGTGGAAAGGACATAAATTCCAACTTGGTTATACTCCATCCCAATTGTCATAGAAATGTCCACAGCCGTAAATTGGAAGTGAGCAAGCCGGACTGGAAAAACAGTCTTTGAAAGGCTTGAGCCGTATGAGGGGAAACTCTCACGTCCGGTTCTTAGGGGAGGGGACGGCAGCAATGTCTTCTTCTTACCCGAT
>NZ_CBAROL010000062.1:0-5229 GCF_964779595.1 Methyloglobulus sp. | reverse complement strand
CCAATGAAGTGTAGCACGATGTATTGACATACCGTCACGATTGACGGTATAAATGACGGCATATTCAGTTTTCCAAAATCTTATACCGTCATGCCGCTATCTGATACCGCCATAAAGAACGCCAAAGCCACAGACAAGCCTTTCAAGATTCCCGACGGCAGCGGCATGTATGTTTACGTCCACAATAACGGCTCAAAATACTTTAGGCTTGATTACCGCTTTGAAGGCAAGCGCAAAACCTTAGCCCTTGGGGTTTACCCTGCCACCACATTGGCAAAAGCCAGGGAAAAGACCTTAGCGGCTAAACAGCACATAGCCGACGGTATAGACCCAAGCGAAAACAAAAAGGCGGTTAAGGAATCAAAGCTGGCATTATCAGCCAACAGCTTTGAAGTGATCGCCCGTGAATGGGGGCAAAAGAAAGTAGACAACTGGGTAGACAAAAACAACCGATCCAAGCGGATGCTGGAGCGCAATATCTTCCCGTGGCTGGGTAGTAAGCCGATAACCGACATCCTGCCCAAAGACATCCTGTCTTGCTTAAGGCGGCTAGAAGAGCGCGGCACGATAGAGACCGCCCACCGAGTGCTACAAATAACGGGGCAGGTATTCCGCTATGCCGTGGCAACAGGCCGGGTTGACCGTGACATCACACCGGATTTGCGCGGGGCATTGCCACCCGCCAAAGGCGGTAACTTTGCTTCGATGACAGACCCAAAGCAAATAGCACCGCTGCTTAGGGCAATAGATGACTATAGGGGCTCTTACATTGTTAAATCAGCCTTGCAGCTTGCTCCCTTGGTGTTTGTAAGGCCGTGGGAATTGCGCCATGCTGAATGGCAACACTTAGACTTTGAAGCCAAAGAATGGCGTTATCTCGTCACCAAAACCCAAACACAGCACATCGTACCCTTATCAAAGCAAGCGGTTAACATCCTAGAAGCCATTAAGCCGCTAACAGGCAATGGGCGTTATGTTTTCCCTAGCGCACGGACACCCAACGGATCACGGGCAATGTCCGACGTGGCGTTATTGGCGGCACTTAGGCGCATGGGCTTCGACAAAACCGAAATGACGGTACACGGCTTTAGGGCAATCGCCCGTACCGTCTTGGATGAAGTGTTGGGCTTTCGGCCTGATTACATTGAACACCAACTAGCCCACGCCGTTAGAGACCCCAACGGACGCGCTTACAACCGCACTGCCCACCTGAAAGAACGCCATGCCATGATGCAAACCTGGGCGGATTACCTAGACGGCTTGAAGGCTGGCGCGGTCGTGTTGCCGTTTCGCACCAAAGCATAATTACGATAAATTAAGGGGTTATTTATGGCTATTAACGTATTTGAAGGTGCGCGGCGAATTGCAAAACTGATAACGTTACTATGGGTAGTGGGATGCGTAATCTACACCATTGATGATGTGCTAGACCTACGCAAACAGAATCTTGAAGTGCAAGCGAAGAAAGTAGGCATGGCCAATGCCGACGAAACGCCGTGGCAAGAACCAGTAGACGAATCTGCATATTTAGCAAAAGCCAAAGAACTAGGCTTTATAAATGAGCGACCATCTATTGATGAATCAGCTTATTTAGCCAAGGCCAGGGAGTTGGGATTTATAAATAATGAACCAACCGCAGGGCAAAAAGTTGGCATAGCCAATGCTGACAAAACACCTTGGCAATCGGATGGCGAAGTGCCTGATTTGACACCGGATGACATAGCAGCTTATAGGGCTTGGAAGGCAAAAAAACAACAGGCCAAACAATTGCCAGACATAGACCCTACCGAATTTGCGGCCTGGGAAAAGCAACAAAGCGCACATCAAACTGCCAATGATAAAGAATTGCCAGACTTTACGCCGGAAGAAATTGCAGCTTATAGAGCTAAAAAATCCCAAGTTAACCAGCCAAGCCCTGAATTAATAGCCGAATATGACGCGTGGAAGGCAAAAAAACAACAGCCCGAAAAAACCCTTGGGCAAAAAACATTGGAACACATAGGTATGGGTTTACTTTGGCTATTCGGCGGCGTAGCTTTTATATGGGCTTTATCCTGGGCTATTGGGTGGATAGTTCGCGGCTTCTTTGGCATACCGTCCGGGCATGACTTTAAACCTTAACAATATTTTCATGCGGTTAAACGGTATTGTCATTGTGTAAATCAAAATAGCACAACTGATATAATTCAATTTAACCGGATAGCCTTCGCGGGGCGACAAGCGGGATTCGTCCCCCGTTTCCGGTTATTCCTTTCAGACGGCTAATCACTATGACGAGGTGTAACATGGAGCTTGATGCCGATGAGCAAAAGGAAATAAACGATAGGATATTTAATACTAAAGCAAAGTTAGAAAAGCAAAACTTAAGTTATCAGGATTTATTGGAATTAACTGCAGTTTCCATGGTACAAGAAGAAATTAATGTGAAGCTGTTGAACGAGCATATTGATGAATATGAATTATTATTCAAGCAAGTAAGGCAGCAAATGGAAGATCAGTCTTCTTATCTCAAAAATACAGTTTTGCCTGAAATGCACGTTCTAAACAAAGAATACGTTCAGGCTGCATATAAATTAGGTATCGATAGGCAAAAGAAATTTTTAGCAAAAAAAGGGGCTTCAGCTAGACACAAGGAAAATAGGTCAATGAAGGATGATGCCATAGGGTATTACAAAGAAAATCACATTAATTTTAAAAACAAAGATGATGCAGCACAACAAATTGCCAAAAAGATTGTGCCAGCGGAATTCTCTACTGTTCGTGGCTGGCTAAAAAATATCAAACCTGAGTGATACCAGCACAGCACAGTCTATGCCAGCACAGCCTGTGTTAATCCGGCAGACTTGCTTCTCAAGCTATCTTTAATATAGATAATAGGTAACTATGTTCAACAAGCACTATAGGAGTGCAATACATGGTTACACCATCCAGTACGCTACCTGAAACCGGATTTTTAAGAATCTGGCAAATCGTAGGCAACAAAAAAACCAACACCCCCGCTTTAATTCCTATTAGCCGTTCATCGTTTTTGGTCGGCGTTAAATCAGGAAAATACCCCAAACCCGTAAAACTAACCGAACGCACAACCGCTTGGCGCGTCGAGGACATACGCGAGCTTATCTTAAGTCTTGGGGGTATGGCATGAGCAATAAAGCCAAGCACACCAAGAATAAATCGGCAGCTAAATACTCAATAACCAATAGCCTGATTATCCACGGCGGCAGCAATCAGATATGCGTCGATAGCCGCGATATTGCCAAAGAGTTTGGCAGGCAGCATAAAAACGTCCTGCAAACCCTGGATGAATTACTGGTAGAAGGCACAATTTCGCGGCTTGAATCTAAGCCACGAGATTACCTAAACCGTGGCAAAGTTTACCGATGCTTTGAACTCAATAAGGCCGGATTCTTGAAAGCCATGCCGTTTATCGGCGGTCGGAAATCCAAGGAAGGGCAGCGGCTTTTTGTCGATGAGTTTCTACGCATTGAAACCGCCCTTGAACGACAAGCCAAAGAGCGTGAAACCCTGGCTTATCAGGTGGCACGGTTATCCGGTAAAGACAGCCGGGGCATCCTGACCGATGCGATTCAAGCTTTCGTAGCTTATGCCAAAGGGTTAGGAAGTCAGAACGCTGATTTTTATTTTTCCAATATCACCAATGCCGTTTATAAGGCCATGCTGGTTATTGAGCCGCAAGCGACCGAGGTTAGGGAATTGTTGACTGCAATCCAGCTTTCAACCTTAAGCACGTTTGAGCTTATCGCCGCTCAGGTGATGACCGAGGGCATGGAAAAGCAACAGCCTTATAAGGACATTTACAAAAGCGTTAAAACAGCCTTAGATGGCTATGTGATTGAACCAACGAAACCTTTAAGCAGTTGATATGCCTAGGGTTAGGGTTCAAAAGAAACAGTACATCGCCCAAGACGTGGATATGATCCGTTCCCCCGCTTACCTGGATTTAAGCGGCAATGCGGTTAAATTATTGTGCCTGATGCAATGCCATTGGCGCATGTATGAACCGATAGCCTATAGCGTCACCGAAGCCCAAAAGCGCGTAGGTTGTTGCCGTGGGCTGGCACAAAAAGCGTTTAAGGAGCTGGAATCGCACGGCTTTATTAGGCTAGTCCTGGAAGGCCATTTCCATAAGCAATTGTCTAGACGATGGCGGCTAACTTTCCGTGAATTCAACGACCAAAAGCGTACCGATGACTGGCAAGCCTGGACACCGGAATTGTGATTTGCTTGTTCACTATTTGAACGCTTCATGCCGTATGCTGAACGAGTCATGCCGTATCGTGAACAGGTGTTCATTATATGAACGCCTTTCTAAATGAATCAACAACTTAGGTGTTGCCAATTTTGCCTTTAGTGTTCACCATACGGGATGTACCTATTATTTACCATACCCAGTACGTTATTCATGGTGTTATTCAACTAGTAAAAAGGCTTAAACCGGGACAAAAAACATGGAAACAAAAAAGCGGCCTGACACAAAGTCCAACGATAGCGAGTTATCACCCGAAAAGAAAGCACAACAAGCCAAAGCCTTAGCACAAGCTACCTTGCGGCCTAGTGCAAATGCGGCGGCGGTCATCGCTGAATATGGCAAGTCGTTTGGGAATCAGGATGTAATTGAATTAATGGATGTGCTTGTTACTTCGATGATGGAGCTAAACAACGGCGATTTAAAACGCTGCGAAAACATGTTGATGGGGCAGGCTTACGCCCTGCAAGCCATTTTCATGAATTTGTCTTTGCGGTCAAAAAATCAGGAATACTTGAAAAGCACAGAAACTTTTCTACGGCTGGCACTGAAAGCACAAAGCCAGTGCCGAGCAACCTTAGAGACCTTGGCAGCAATCAAGAACCCGCCCGTAGTCTTTGCCAAGCAAGCCAATATTTCAAACGGACATCAGCAGGTGAATAACGGCATACCGCCCACGCACGCGGGAAAAAATAATTTATCGCCAAACGAACTATTAGAGGCGCACGATGGCAGCACGACCCTGGACACCGGAACAACGCACACAACAAGCCCTGAAAATAAGGCAATGGCAACCGTGGAGTAAGTCCACCGGGGCAAGGACACCCGAAGGCAAGGCCAGGGCTTCACGCAATGCCTATAAGGGTGGCAATCGGGCTTTGATGCGGGGGATGATGGCCTTATTGAGGGAACAGGCCAGGGAATTGCAAGGTCTTATTTGATTCAGTTTTAGAGTTAGATTT
>NZ_CBAROL010000061.1:0-5431 GCF_964779595.1 Methyloglobulus sp. | reverse complement strand
AACTACAATGACGAGTACGGATAGCGGGGAGTTCAATCTACGAGACAGGCTTTAAGCCTAAGGATGGGTACGACTTCCCCGTTACCCTCCCGATGATCAACCGGGGATTCTGACCTTTTGAGAGCTCAGAATCAAGATATAAGGTTGGGCAGGTGTTTTTGCCCACCGTTTACATCATCGATTTGTTCCGCGTGGGCAGAAAAGCGTTGCCCACCCGGCTAATCCGCCCTACGGAATGCGCCGACGCGGTGTGATAAGGCACGTCCCGCTTGAGCGCTCATGTTAGCCATGCTTTTGAGCCATGAGAGCAATAAGGCCAGTAATTGCACCTATTACGCCTGTAAGTGCTGAAAGCCAGACAACAAGTTGTGCACGACTTTCATGGTGAGCTTTGGACTCACAGCGGATTTCCTCCCGAAGTGCTTTGATGCCACTAACCGTTAAGTACCGACCGCCTGTTTGGCTCCCCTCATACCACTGATTAGAAATGGTGCCGTCTTCATTGCGACTGTGGGGAATTGGAACGCGAAGGGCTCTGGCCTTACGCAATAGCTGTTTGGTTAAGTGAGCGTCCTCGTCCTGCAGTTCGAGTTCAAAGCGGCATCCTGATTCAAGCGACATCACTTCTGCATGATTATTGTTGCGTCGTGCAGCGGCAATGTCTTTGCAATATCCACGCTCTATGAGTGACCTTGACCATGCAAGTCGCGTAGCTGTTGGTAAAAACTGGTAAGTTAAACGGTAAAGTAGTGACATTTCTCTTAAGGCCTAACGCAAAGTCAAGGGTACATTCCATGCACCTGATTTGGTGCGTAAAACGCACCCTACATCATTAAAAATTATCTTCACAACGCCAACAAATGCTCCCCAGTCGGGTAGGGTGCATTCTATGCACCAAAAAACGACAAATGTGTTGCGTAATTCCATATCAAACACCGATGGTTTTGGTGCGTAAAACGCACCCTACATCAACCCTCTAAGTCGATAAACCAACTCTAACGCTTGCTTAGTGCCGTAGGTTGGGCTGAATAAAATGATGCCCAACATAAATCGAAGCCTGGAATGTTGGGGTGAGGCACGAACCCCAACATAACACCGACCATTATATTTGTTGGGGTTCACAAGTTCACCCCAACCTACAATTACCCGCCTATCCCGTATGCCGCGCCGAGCATCTGAGCATTTATCGGGAATAGCCCGTTAGGGGTGCGGCAGGAATGCCGCACGTTGTCAAAGGGACAGGGAGTCCCTTTTTTGACAACCCCCGGTAAATGCGAGAAGCACAAGGAGCAAGCGGCATCCGGGGGTCGTTTCTTTTGGATACTTTTCTTTGGACAAGCAAAGAAAAGTATCTCGTCCGTGGGTACGAGAACCCACATTCAAATAACCGTCGCGGTAGCGACACATTTAATGTTCACATCCCTGTGTCCTGGATTCCGGCAAGCGGCGCAAGTTCCTACTTGCTTGCCGCACTTCCGCCATCCTTGGCGGTCGTCCATGCCGGAATGACGGCTACGTATTATATGCAAGTTGATTCCGTTCATGGCTCGACAAAGCTCGCCACGAACGGAGTCAACTACCAGCCGTTCGTCCTGAGCCTGTCGAAGGACTTAACCATATCATTCAATAACCTTCACCCCACCCATATACCGCAGCAAAGCGTCAGGAATATGTATTCGTCCTTGCTCGTCTTGATAGTTTTCCATCACCGCAATCAATGTCCTACCAGCCGCCAAGCCTGAACCGTTCAACGTATGGACGAGTTCGGGCTTGCCTGTTTCAGGATTGCGCCAGCGTGCTTGTAAGCGCCGCGCCTGAAAGTCTCTGAAGTTGCTGCAAGAAGAAATTTCCCGGTATGCGCCCTGTCCTGGCAGCCAAACTTCGAGATCGTAGGTTTTTGAGGAAGAAAATCCGGTATCGCCAGCGCACAGCAACATCTTTCGATAAGGCAGGTTCAGCTTTTCCAGGATGGTTTCGGCATGGCGGGTCAATTCCTCATGCGCCCTGGCGGAATCATCTGGCCTGACGATTTGGACTATCTCCACTTTTTCAAACTGGTGCTGCCGGATCATGCCGCGCACATCGCGCCCATACGCGCCTGCTTCACTGCGGAAACAAGGGCTGTGGCAGACGAATTTCAAGGGTAAGTCTTTGGCATCGACGATGATATCCCGGACGATGTTGGTGACTGGAACTTCCGCCGTCGGGATCAGGTATAGGGCTGGATCATCATTGGCCTTGAACAAGTCAGCCTCAAATTTAGGTAGCTGTCCTGTGCCGTACAAGCTATCGGCATTCACCAGATAAGGCACGTAGGTTTCGCTGTAACCATGCAAGGCGGTGTGCGTATCCAACATTAGCTGGATGATCGCACGTTGCAGCCTTGCTATTGGCCCATTCAGAACCACAAACCGTGCGCCCGCGATTTTTGCGCCCAGTTCAAAATCTATCAGCCTGTTTTTTGCGCCCAGATCAACGTGGTCTTTGGGGGTAAAAGAGAAATTCGGGAGATCTCCCCAACGGCTGACCTCGACATTGGCCTCTTCATTTTTGCCATCGGGAACGGATTCATCCAGGATATTGGGAATGACTTCCATCAAGCTGGACAGTGACTGTTGGATTTCAGCGAGCTCGGCTTCTGCCGCTTTCAGGTCATCGCCGAGATGCTGCATTTGCTCCAAAATGGGCTGGACATCCTCGCCTTTGGCCTTGGTTTGCCCAACCAGTTTTGAACGGCTGTTGCGTTCATTCTGCAATTCCTGGGTAAGAACCTGGACTTCTTTGCGGCGGGCTTCTAACGCCATATAAGGCGCGGGATCGAACGCGAACGAACGCCTGTCCAGTTGTTGCTTGACCTTATCGAGGTCGGTCCTGAATAATCGGGGATCTAACACGGTATTTCCTAATCAATAAAAATGAACAAAAAGTATTTAGTTACGTATGGCTTTTAACCAAATCAGCAAGCTTTCCAGTCGCCGTCACCCCGGCAGGGATTGCCGGGGTCTAGGTTACAGGGATGTATCCTTGGCGCTTACTTAACTGGCGAGCCACATCCTTGTGCTCTGGATACCGGCAATCCCTGCCGGTATGACGACGGTATTTGCAGAATTCGTGACATCATCACCGTTTTGATTTTCGCTGAAGCCTGTAAGTGTTAAGGTAAATATCAATTATAAGTCTTTTGCAGCAATAAACCCCAGCCACGTCACCAACGAACACACCAAGGTATTAGCTGAAAAAATGCCAATCAAATAACGCATCTGGCCGGCCAGCGAATAGCCCTGTTCGATCAAGTACAGCAGGACATACAAGCCGGACAACACCAGATACAGGCCGATAACGACAACCATGAGCGTTGCGCCCAAGGGTTCGGGCAAGGCAATTTTAGCCAGCAAAATGGCAATCACGAAACCCATCATGAAAGCACCTATCGTGTTGATGACCATCAATGCATAAGGGATGGTATGTCCCTGCCAGCTTATTGCGCCGCCTGACCAGAAAAACAAGCCCCGGCTACAGAGCAAGCCCAACCACACCGCCAGGATACAGGCGGCGACACTGACAAAGATGTTGCCTGCCGCTTTCGTCAGGCTGCCTTGCTCGATCAGGTACAAGGTTTCCAGGGAAAACGTGGAAAACGTGGTGAATGCGCCAATAAAGCCGACCAGGATGGCGGCACGGTAATCATGGGCAAAGGTGACTTTCTGGACGATCAAGGCTTCGGTCAACAAGCCGAGCAGGAATGAGCCGATGATATTGACCACCAATGTGCCATAAGGAAAGCCACGGCCCAGCCAATGGTAAATTCCGTTTGACACCAGAAAGCGGAACACCGCACCGAATGAGCCGCCTAGGGCGACGGCGATTATTTGATTCATCAATGTATTAACTTAAAACCCTATAAAATTCTACCAACGTCATGAAAGCGCAAAACAGTTATTTGGCTGTAGGTTGCGGGTGAGGAACGAACCCCAACACATCGAAGCCCCAAAATGTTGAGGTTCGCACACTCACCCCAACCTACCGTGCTACATGACACAACATACGGTGTTACGTTGGGCATTGTATCCGATGATCTACTCCGCCATATTTAAGCCACATCCTACGAATCATCTCAGCATGGTTAGGTTCTGCAGCAGGAGAGATTCTCACACCAAAAAGATGGAAGATCTCATCGACGGATATTAGTTCCATTTTGGGTTCACACGATTGGAAAGCAAACCTGATTTCTTCCTCTTTTCGAAAAATATTGTGCTTGTTAAACGATAAGAGCGAAATAGTTTCAGTTTTATAATTCACGCGTCCACAATGGAGTTGCCCTTCTTGAGTTATTTCCTTGGCAGAGTTCAAAAGATGTTTCTTTAATTGGCCATACCTGATCGTTATACCGATACCGTCATTTCCTCCAGCATAAACTGTCCACATCAGGTGATCATCAAAGTAAGTATCCAATTCCGTCCAGCACGATATGTTCCAAGAGGAAGCCTTAGACTTGACATATTTTTCCCAAATCGTTCCAGAACGATTAAGTTTCGCAAAAATCCGAAGGACTGCGAGGTCATAGTCTTCAGGGATTACGCACTCCCACTTATCATCGAATTGAGTGGCAATTGGAAAAGCGATCTGGCGAGTGTGAAGAAATTTGATGAACTTCGTCGGAGTCAAATACCTGCAGATAAGAGCGTCGTCTTCCGGTTCGACAGGCACTACAGCGGACTTTGAAAATACCTTATCGTAGATTAACTCAACAAGAGCCTCATCCTTTATCTCCGAATTTTTCGCAACCTCGTCGAGAATTTCTTTCTCGAATTCTGAGGTATTTATGTGCGCATTTTTTATGTTCGGAATGTAGTGATCGTCATCCATTTTTAGGGAAAAATATTAAAGCGTAATAATCACGGACATTGCATCATATTATTACATATCCATACTTATCGAATTAGTGAGTTTTATCATCGAATTTGACCAATGAAATTATTTTGGCTGACCAATAAGATCATATTGACCAGGATTTCTCGTGCTGACCAAAAAATGCCATCGGGTAAAACTCGGGAACAGGGCGGCATTCATATCTTATTAAAAGCCAGTGATTACAGTTCAAATCCATAGCCAACCCCCAATCTCCCGTAAAGACTCGCTAACACTCGTTTGTTTAGATTCGGCTATTAGGAAATATAACAGGGCGTTATGCGCCGTTGTTCATATTAAAATCCTTAAAACTGATTTTTTCTGGTTTCCTATCCATACCGGTTGGTATCCCAAGAAAACCACGGACAACCCATCCTTATATCTTGATTCTGAGCTCTCAAAAGGTCAGAATCCCCGGTTGATCATCGGGAGGGTAACGGGGAAGTCGTACCCATCCTTAGGCTTAAAGCCTGTCTCGTAGATTGAACTCCCCGCTATCCGTACTCGTCATTGTAGTTCGAAC
>NZ_CBAROL010000060.1:0-5596 GCF_964779595.1 Methyloglobulus sp. | reverse complement strand
ACCAAGCTGAGTGTTATTGATTATTTGGCCTTTTACAATGGCAAACGATCTCATTCAAAATTAGGTTATCAATCCCCGTTGCAATATGAACGGGATTTTTATAGGAAAGCTGTCTGAAAAAGTGTCCGGTTTTACTTGACCATTACATTCAACACCGACCAAGGCTCGCAGTTCACCAGCGGCAGCTTCACGGGGGTGCTGCTCGGCCACGGCATCGCCATCAGCATGGGCAGATATTTGCTCCTGCAATATCCGCATTCCCTACATCCCTGTAGGTTACGGGCGCGGGCGGGCATTGGACAACATTTTTGTACCCTCTGGGGCATAAATCGAACGGCTGTGGCGGACAGTGAGATATGAGGATGTGTATTTGCAAAAATACGCCAACATGCCGGATTTACTGCTGGGTCTGACCGACTATTTCCAATTTTACAATGAAGAACGGTTACATCAATCACTGGGCTATACCCAACACCGTGTACCAGACCGCTAAAGGTGGCGGCGCAAAGATTGTGGACAGATTCAGTGGCACACAGAAGGTGTCGCCTACTGCTGAAGAATTGGGGCAGCGCCATCCAGCTGTAATGTGAACAGGTCTCTATCTTAAACTAGGCAGATATTTGTCTGGACAATGGGGGCCACTTTACCTGTGAGTGGGTGTAATTCTTCCAATATCTTCAAGGCTTGGGATGATAGCGGCACGATGTGCTGGACTGCGGTTTTTGATACAAAGTAACGCCATTCTTTATCCTCAAAATCTATGTGCTGCCATTCTACCGCCCTTAATTCTCCTGGTCTTACAAATACCAAAGGTGCGAGTTTCAATGCACAAAGCGCGGTAAATGATCCTTGATAAGTGTCAATTGCTCTTAATAGCTCTGCTACCAGTTTGGGTTCGGTAATGGCTGCAAAGTGTTTGCCTTTGGTGGGTGGTAATGCCCCACGTAAATCGTGAGTTATGTCACGATCAACCCGCCCTGTCGCCACGGCATAGCGAAATACCTGTCCTGTAATCTGTAGGGTTCTATGGACCGAATCAATAGTACCGCGAACTTCAACCCATCCCAGGCATGTTAAAATGTCCATAGGCTTAATATCTGATATAGGCTTATCTCCCAGCCAAGGAAATATATTTCGTTCCAACATTCGTTTTGAGCGGTTGTTTTTCTCAGTCCATGTTTCAACCTTTTTGCGTCCCCATTCTTCAGCGACATACTGAAAACTATCCACTATAGTTAATCCAGCTTTAATTCGTTTTTCATTTTCGGCTACTAATATCTGAGCTGCTTTTGTTTGCTTCCTAGTTTCACTCGGATTTATACCATTGGCTACCTGTAGCGACCTGCAAACATAATCCGTAAGACCTGCAAACATCCGCTTTTTCGGCCCGAATTATTTGAGAATATCCGACCCTTTCGACCCGAATTAATTGCGAATGAACCCACATTTTTTGCAAACAGCCTGCAAACATCGCTCAGGAACCACATTATATGCAAATAAGAAATCAGAGCGGAATGCCTATTGCCAGGAGACTGTTTTGTATCTCTTGTGACCTCGTTGGGGTCAGGTTTCCGTGCAAGAACGAACGTATTTCAGCAGGCTTGGTGTCTAGCAGTTCAGCTAAAACCTTGGTATTGTAGCCGTGACGGGTCAGTTGTGGTTCTATAGCATTGATGTCTTTCGCCAGGACAGCATCGATAATTTCGTTTTCAACAGGCTTTTGCCCTATCCGGTACGCTTCGTCGAAAGCCAGTCTCAAATGCTGTTCAATTTGCAGCGGTGTCGTCAACCTTTCCGCCAATTGCGCCAAGGCCTCATCGGTAATCACATCGGCACGTTTGATGCCTTTTTTTAAACATTTTTCAAGCAGCCAATTGATAAACTCTGTTTTCTGCCCTTGTATCCCTTCATGCGTCAATATCGTCGTCCGTGAGCCGATTTCTTCCATTGCTGGTCTACGCAGGTCGTTCCTCAATTTGGGCTTTCCTGCCAGGATGACAGACAATACACCATCGCCTTCCCGCACCACTTCAATTAGGCGTTTGAGTCCAACCAATGTTTTGCTGTGGAGGTCGTGAGACTCATCAATAAATAAGGCTATGGGTTTTTGCCGTTTCTTAATCAGCGCCTGTAACGCCCGTTCGCGCCTTTCGGGTTGGGTGGGTATTTTAAAGTCTTTTTCTGTCACCAGGTCATAAAATAAGGCCAAGATTAGAGTGCCAAGGTTTACTTTGCCTTTCTCTACTGACAATGACTTTGAAACCAGGATTTCCTTATCCCTGGCCAACTCTTCCTTGATGGCTATGAGTGTCGTTGTTTTGCCGCACCCGACAATACCCGTCAAAGCCACTATTTGATCTTGCTTGATTGCAGCTTTGAGTTCCTTGGAAATTTGTTGATGATGTTCCGTTTCAAAATATCAGACACCCCGGAAGTCCCAGATGAGACTGTAATAGTCCATAACATCACTTAACATGTCGCTTTCCTATGGATGGTGAATTAAAAAAAGCGCGTACCTGTTCAAATAGTTGGCGCTTGTTGAGGGTTTCGGCGACAATTTGATTAATGTAGTCTTGCTGTTCCTGATTCAATTTTGCCAAAGCTTTACCCAACTCAGAGGCAATCGCCAATTTTGCCGATACCCGATCAGGGAAGGTAAACTCGATGAAAGGATCGGGGTCAACAAATGCAATCTTGGGGATTTCTGGCGCTTTTTCAAATGAAGCTAACGCATCGCTATGTGGGTTTGTTTCCAGGGCAGCGCGGGGCAGTTGAATGTCTTTCGCTAAGGCATGGATTTTTTCAGACCGGTTTTGCTGCTTGGTTTTTTTGTATGAGCGGTAACGCCCCAGAGGAATAGGCCCACCAACTGGCTGATATGGGCCATAGCGTTTATCCCTAAATTCAACATACAATTCGCTGTCAAACAGCCCCCACCACAGCACGACAGTCTCCTCGGCCAAATCGGGCTCGACTTCATAGCTTACGCCGTCAATGCTGACACGGGCATCCAGGCCGACTTTACGGCGTTCCGGTTCACGCGCAAAGGTACAAAACCGTTCCCAGGAACACATCTCACGGATACCAGCGGATGGAAGATTAAGTTGCCAATCTTCCATCATGGAGTGCGGTTCAGACCGATGCTCCTTATCGTTGTAGCGGATCAGGTAGTTGAACAACCACTCGTTAGCTTCCGCTTCATTTTGAGGTTCGTGGAAATGATAAAGGGTTTCGTGGACTTCCTTGACGGTACGGAATGGCCGTTCGACCTTGCCTTTTGATCGGGAAGTCATCCGAGTACCGTCACTGTCCTTCGGCATGTGAGTGATAATTTCTATTCCCAAATAGTCCATGACTTGTTGAAATATACGGCTTCTGGAAATCGGGCCGTTGTCACAATATATTTTAGCGGGGATTCCCTGAAGCAAAAACAGGGGGTCTTGTTTTGGCGACATGGCCGCAAACAAGAACCGCAACGCCGCTTCAACATCTTCACCGTAGACACAATGGTATTCTTGATAACCCACACCGCTCCGGTCATCGGCAACACTGTAGAGCATCAAGATGGGCGCACCCTTGGCTTTGTCTATCCAAATCGGCTCTTTGACGTGTTTAAGGTCGGATGGGCTGAGGTCGAAATGCCAGCATTCATTGCTGTGTTCCGCCTGAAAACGGACGGCGGGCGGTTGCCGGACCAAGTAATTGCGGTCAAAGCCCCACAGTTTCAGGTAATGGTTGACGGTGGTTTTCTTAAGTTGCCCCGGTTCAGCCTTGATATGGCCTGCCGGGGTTGTTACACCAAAACCTTGTAGTAGACGAATGCACTCATCGGTGGAAAGATGGCGGCTTTTTTTGTTGGAAGACCGTATTTTCAGGGCGGCAATAACTTCGCAATAGGTTTCCATTAATTCTGACGGTAATACCCTTGGCTTGCCACGGTCAGACCGCCGTAGCGGTTTGGGGCGGTTATCTTGTTTAAACGCCCTATACAAAGTGGATTCCGATACCCCGTACAGGTCAGCCGTTTCCTGCATGATGGAGCGGCGTTCCTTGCTTCGGGATGGCAGTCGGCTGAGGCGATGGCGTAAACTAACCAACGCTTCGGGATAAAGTCGTTTGCCGCTCATCGCTGTTCACTAGGCACATTCGGCATTGGTTTTAAAAGACCCAAGCGTAACCTCACGGTGGCGCAGATAGGTGTATTAAGGTGCTTTTGGCGATACCCAGCTTTTCTGAGATTTCGTTTACCGTGAGCCGCCTTTCTTTACAAAGCGTTTCTGCTGCACAAGCCGTGGCTTCGGCTTTTGGCGGTATACCTTTGGGCCGGCCGCCATTGCGTCCCCTGGCCCTGGCTGCGGACAGGCCAGCTTGGGTTCTCCCCCCGATAAGGTCACGCTCAAACTCGGCTTGTGACGCAAACAAGTTAAAGCTCAATCGGCCTTGGGCGGTAGTGGTGTCAATGGGATCATACAGGCTTTGCAGGCCAACCTTTTTTTCCATTAAGTCATTGACCAGGACTATCAGGTGATTGAGTGTACGGCCTAACCCGTCTAGCTTCCAGATCACCAGCACATCACCAGAACGTAAATTATGGATCAATTCGTTCAGTGCCGGACGTTCTGACCGTGCGCCGCTGGCAATGTCCTGGTATATTTTTTCGCACCCGGCCTTTTTCAAGGCATCAATTTGTAACCCTAAATGCTGGTCTTTGGTGCTGACCCGTGCATAGCCAATTTTCATGGATGTTGATTTCCTAAAAGGTTTGATTATTTCATCTCGCTGTCGTACCTTAAACCTTGTTTTATGAAACCACAATACAAAACCATATAATCAAAGGCTTGGAGACCAATAGCCTGAGTGTGCTTGAGTTTGATAAAACGAGCGTTTTATCGAACTCCTCAAACAAGGATAAAAGTTATCGGGTAGGTGGAAAATGACAGGATTGAAGCCTAATTGTCCGGGTTTGCAATGCGTACACTGGCAAAGAACAACACACGGTAAGTTGGCCTACTCCTTCAGCCAATTTAATTTCGCCCTGACATCTGAGTATTATATGAGTTAGCTTGATTTGTGACTACATTGGAACTACAATGTGCCATTAATTACTCAATGGGGATAATTATGGGGCCCGCAGATACTTATGTCCGCGCTCGTATTGATACACGAACAAAAGAGCTTGCAACCGAAGCTTTAGAAGCAATGGGCTTGTCAGTGTCGGATGCAATACGTTTGCTTATGATACGTATTGCCGAGGAGCATCGACTGCCCTTTACGGTGAAAGTGCCCAATGCAACGACGCGAAAAGCCATTGCAGAACTTGAGGCAGAAAAGGGCAAGCGCTTCAATACAGTTGATGAACTGATGGCTGACCTGAATGCGGACGATTGACCGCTCGACGGCTTTTAAGCGTGATTTCAAAAAACATGGCGAAATAGACGCTGCACTGAGCTACCCCTGGCGGTTGTGGCTGATCACAATTTCGTTTGGAGTGCCGCACGTCTTTGAAATCACCTCTCCCGTCTCGTTGTTCCGCCCGGTCACATTGTGACGATTCGTAACGAGGAAGACATGCCGCGCACTTTGTACGAGAAAGCCC
>NZ_CBAROL010000059.1:0-5983 GCF_964779595.1 Methyloglobulus sp. | reverse complement strand
TAATCTGCCTTCTGCTGAGAAGTCCCAGTCATTGTGCATCTTCCTTACGTCATCTGCGTTGTAATGTACTGCCTCTAAGCGTTTTGCTAGGGCTGTTGCTAATGTGGTTTTACCCGCATTTGGCAAGCCCATAATTAAGAGTTTCACATTAACGCGTCCAGCTCATCGTGCGAACTTGCCGCTTCAATCGCTGCTATTGCTGGTGCTACCGCGTCCTGAGCTGCGTTGAGCGCGGTGGGGTCGTACTTAGCAGGGTCATACATCTGCTCTTGAAAAGCACGCTGATAGCCCATCGAGGCATTCGCTTTCATGCCGTTCTTGCGGTCTTCCACATCAATATCGTAAGTGCCATACACAATCCCTACTGGGTCTGTGGTCAGGTCAAACGCGTGGGCTGTGTAGCCTTGACGGTGTGGTGTGATTTCAGGTCTAACTTCAACCGCTGAGTGCCAACCAGACTCACCTGCGGGTGGTTGAGTGTCCCAGCACTTCACTACTTCATTATTAACAACTTGAACGTATAACATTGTGTTTCTCCTTTAAAAATTATGTACGTTTGATGGCAATTGTCCAGTCCTGACCACTAGCAATCTTAAGCCAAGTAGTCAACGCTCCGACTTGTTTAGGGCTGGAGTAGTAAGTAGTGTTGCCTAAGCCTGATTGGCCCGCATCGTTACGACCCCAAGTCCATAATGTACCGTCTGTTTTGATAGCAAGGGAATAAAATTGCCCACAACTAATAGTTACCCACGTAGTTAATGCCCCTACTTGTTTAGGGCTGGAGTAGTAGGTTGTGTTGCCGAGACCGAGTTGTCCGTAGACGTTATACCCCCATGTCCACAGAGTACCATCTGTTTTTATTGCAGCGGAAAAATAAAGCCCACCAGAAGCACTTGACCACGTGGTTAAAGCGCCAACTTGTTTCGGGGACGAATAATAGGTGATGTTGCCTAGACCGAGATTGCCAAAACCATTACTCCCCCAAGTCCAAAGAGTACCATTGGTTTTAATGGCGATGGTGAAGGCGCTACCGCCTGCAATTTTAGACCATGTTGTTAATGCACCTACTTGTTTAGGGCTGGAGTAATAGGTGGTGTTGCCGAGACCTAGTTGACCCTGTGCGTTATACCCCCATGTCCACAGAGTACCATCTGTTTTTATGGTAGTGGTGAAAGTAGTGCCACTTGAGATTTTGCTCCAAGTCGTCAAAGCACCGACTTGTTTAGGGCTGGAGTA
Organism: Methyloglobulus sp.; assembly: GCF_964779595.1. Taxonomy (NCBI): domain Bacteria; kingdom Pseudomonadati; phylum Pseudomonadota; class Gammaproteobacteria; order Methylococcales; family Methylococcaceae; genus Methyloglobulus; species Methyloglobulus sp. The sequence goes on along the minus strand of NZ_CBAROL010000059.1, from coordinate 4,747 downwards.
GTAGGTAGTGTTGCCAAGACCGAGTTGACCATTGTTGTTACTACCCCAAGACCAAAGTGTACCGTCTGTTTTGATGGCGAGGGAGCTGCCAGAACCACCTTTAATCGTTAGCCACGTAGTAAGAGCACCGACTTGTTTAGGGGATGAGTAGTTAGTAGTGTTGCCTAAGCCTAGTTGTCCGAAAGCACCACTACCCCACATCCATAGAGTACCGTCGGTTTTTATTGACGCTGAGAAATTAGAGCCTGAATCAATACTTAACCAAGTAGTTAATGCTCCCACCTGTTTAGGACTTGAGTAGTCAGTAGAATTACCTATACCTAGTCGGCCACTACCATTAAACCCCCATGACCACAACTCCTTCGGTATTAAGGGCTTAGGCCATTGTCCTAGTTTCTCGTAGCCCATCGCTTGGTCGAGTGTCCATACACCTGGCGCACTACCGCCTTCCCCACCAACAGGGGGCGTTACGGTGGGTGGTGTCTTACTGATTATCCCGCCTGGCCAAGTTTGACTCATTTTACACTCCTGATTGCCTTCGGTTTCTCAGCCAGTCTTGCTGCGATATGGCTAAAAGGTGCTGACCAATCACCGAATACTTCTTGTCTGTACAATTTAACTGAATCGTAATAGGGTGTTGTCATGCCGTCTAGCGCCCAAGTGAAGTATGGCATAATCGGTGTGATAACCCAGCAATCAACGCCTATAGCTCCTGCCAAATGTGCGATGCTTGTGCATGACGTTATGATGAGGTCGCATGAGGCTATTGCTTGGCGGGTGTCTTCCCACGTGTTCAAGGGCACATCTTTCACCCAGTGCGGTTTCTTATCAAGGTCTGCGTCTCTTTGGAGCGATATAAACTCTGCATCCACGTCTTTAACTGCAGCGAATAGTAACTCCGCTGGAAACAGTTTTCTATGCTCCGCCTCAAAGACTTTATTTCCACTCCATCTTAACCCAATCCGTTTACGATTAGCCTTGATGGTTTTAGGTTTGGCAATGTAAGGTGCGCCTGATAAGTCTTCTAGTTCTAACCCTAACGGGACTACCGCACTCATGCCTTGTACATAAAAGTCATGGTAAATACCGAATGAGGCTTCATGTTGTATGATGGCACTCACCCCTTCAACCCCTACGAATAGGGACGCTAGCTGCCCAGTACAGGCCACGATGACCTTACAGCCCTTGTCGGCAATGAGTTTAGCGTAACGGACTTGATGTATCTGGTCGCCCAGCCCACCTTCTAGGTATAACATGACTACGCCCTTAGACTTACCGTCCCACTGTGGAGTTGGTACATCGGGTGCTTTATTACCAAACACGCCAGCAAGGCGACCTCTGTCCATCAGTTGATAGCCCTTTTGTATCTGCCCTTGCCGTAAGTAGTACCAGCCACGATTGTAGGCGGCACGGTCATTACTGGGTTCGTCAAGCTCTAGTTTCTGCGCGATACGCCAGCCCTCAGCAAAGTCACCTGTTGTTGAGGCGGCTAGTTGTAAATCTAAGTCGTGCAATTCTGGCATGGTGCGTGGTGTGTCTAGCCAAAACTCAGGTTGACAGAATGAGGTGTAGTGGTGTTTCAAGACGTCTCTTGGTGCTTCGCTATGCTGTTTAGCTAAGACGGGCGCGACATTGTGCATCCCTGCCGTGCCGTGTAGTTGTTCGTCATCCTCTGCCACTGAGCTGCCGTCTATGTTGTTAAAGTCATAGTCAAAGTCAGGTAACTCTAGGAAGGCGTGGATACGCGCTAACTGTGCTTTTGGGTCGGCTATCAAGTCCTCGTACTCAACAAATAAGAAGTTCTCAGGTGCAGCCAAGTAACCATTTTGGAGCGAGATGTAGGCGGCACGTAGGTGGTCCATGAGTTGACCTGTTGCCATAAACTTATCTAAGTCGTCTGGTTTAGCGATACGCACAAATGAAGCAGCACAATCAGGCACAGAACGCACGGTGGCAATGATTTTAGGTTGTCTGTCTAAGACTTGCTCCATAGCGCCCATAATTTGGGCAATCGGCCAACCACGTGATTTGTCTATGACGACAGGCTTATCGGTGTCCTCGTAGAAAGCATCAATCATGCCGCGCATCGTCTGTGCGAGTTTAGAGCGGTCTTTATCGTTTTCGTTGAGTAAGCCAGCGCTGTGCCAAGTATTCGCCAAGCCATCCAAAGCATGTACCAGCCCAGACGTTGTTGACACGTGGGTCTGTGGGTTTTGGTTAAGGATAGCCGCGAGGACAGTGCTTCCAGACCTAGGGATACCGCTCAAAAAGTGTAATTGTTTTTTCATAGTGTTTTAGCGGCCATACTGAAATATTTACCACCTGCGGCACTTAGCCACGTAGTCAACGCCCCAACTTGATTGGGGCTTGACCGATTTGCAATATCACCCAAACCTAGTTGTCCTTCATTGTTAAACCCCCATGACCAAAGAGTACTATCGGTTTTGGTGACGAGACAGTGATAACGCGAAGCTGCAACTTTTAACCACGTAGTTAAAGCCCCCACTTGTTTGGGGGATGAGTAGTCGGTAGTGTTGCCGAGACCTAGCGAACCTTGAGAATTTCTGCCCCAGCTCCAGAGCGTACCGTCTGTTTTGGTGGTGATAGCAGAATGGGCGCCAGTTGAAATATTTGACCAATTAGTCAATGCGCCCACTTGTTTAGGGGATGAGTAATAAGTGGTGTTACCGAGACCTAGTTGACCAAAGACGTTATACCCCCAAGACCATAGTGTTCCATCGGTTTTTGTAGCTATGGTAAAAGCATCGCCGCTTTTGACGTTTAACCACGTAGTTAATGCACCAACTTGATTTGGACTTGAACGGTTGGTTGTATCACCTAGCCCGAGATTGCCGAAGTTATTACGCCCCCAACTCCATAGAGTGCCGTCTGTTTTGACGGCAAAGACGGCGTAGCGGCCACAAGCAATAGTTAGCCAAGTAGTCAACGCACCCACTTGTTTAGGTGATGAGTAGTTGGTGATGTTGCCAAGACCTAGTTGTCCGTAGTTGTTCCGACCCCAAGACCAGAGAGTTCCGTCAGTCTTAAGGGTTGTTGTAAAGTTCTCCCCACCGTTGGAAGTTAACCACGTAGTGAGTGCGCCAACTTGTTTAGGGCTAGAATAATAGGTGACGTTTCCTAGACCGAGTTGACCAAAGTTATTCTGACCCCAAGTCCAGAGTGTGCCATCGTTTTTGATGGCTAGCCCGCTGTACAACCCACACGCAATAGATAACCATGTAGTTAATGCACCGACTTGATTAGGGCTACTGCGGTTGGTGGTGTTGCCGAGACCTAGCTGACCATAGGCGTTATTACCCCAACTCCACAACTGAGGTGCAGGCTGCCCAGTCCAGTTCCCCGCTGCGACTGCCTGTAGTTGGGCTTCCAAGCTCCAAACTCCGCTATAGTTCGCCATTGTTGTTCCCCGTTGTATGATTAGTTGGCATGGTTATGAGGTCTTGATGGCGAGGGAGAACGCACTACCAGCAGAAATGGTTGTCCAAGTGGCTAGTGACCCGACTTGTACAGGCGAAGAGGTGTTTAGTATAATCAACGTATTTGTCCCCAACTGACCCGCACTGTTCCTACCCCAAGACCAGAGAGTTCCATCGGTTTTGATGGCGAGAGAATGGTAACCACCACCTGCGATACTAAGCCAAGTAGTTAATGCACCGATTTGTTTTGGTGAGGAGTAGTATGTAATATTACCTAGACCTAGTTGTCCTTGCGCATTATATCCCCAAGTCCAAAGCGAGCCGTCTGATTTAGTGGCAAGGACATGGAAAGAAAAACAACCAGCAGAAATACTCGACCACGTAGTTAATGCCCCAACTTGTTTGGGGCTAGAGTAGTCTGTAGTGTTGCCTAGACCTAGTTGACCAAAGTTGTTACGTCCCCAAGACCACAAAGTACCATCTGTTTTTGTTGCAACAGCATTCAAATACCCGCCAGTAACAGTTAACCACGTGGTTAAAGAGCCTATTTGAGTGGGGGATGATTTATGATATATTGCTGCCGTATTTAGCCCAAGTGCGCCATTATTATTGTGCCCCCACGACCAAAGCGTACCATCAGTTTTTATGGCATAGGAACTGTAAGTGCCGCAAGCGAGTCTAAGCCAAGTGGTAAGAGCGCCTACTTGTTTTGGGGATGAATAGTTAGTGGTGTTACCTAAGCCTAGTCTGCCGCTACCCCCAGCCCCCCATGTCCAGAGAGTACCATCAGTTTTGATGGCGAGAGAATGGTAACCACCACAAGCAACAGTTAGCCAAGTAGTTAGTGCGCCTACCTGAACAGGACTTGAGCGGGAGGTTGTGTCTCCTAGACCTAATCTTCCAGAACCATTATTACCCCAAGCCCATAAAGTACCATCTGTTTTAATTAAAATAGAATCCTGACTTCCAGCAGAGCCACGTAACCAAGTGGTTAAAGCTCCCACTTGTTTCGGGCTAGAGTAGTCTGTAGTGTTGCCAAGACCAAGTTGCCCGTCTCCGCCATCCCCCCAACTCCACAACTGGAAGCCACTAGGCGTTGCGCTGTTACTTGCTGCGCTCATTAGGCTGTTTCCGTAGGTGTTTAGTGCTGCGACACAAACTGTGTAGGGTGCGCCTGTGGTCAGTCCTGTGACTGTGATGGGTGAGGATGAACCTGATGTGCTGGTAGTTGTGCTGTCGGATGTTTTCTTTGCGGTAGCCATGTAGCCCGTGACTGTACCAGAGGGCGCAGTGAACGTAACGGCTAGGCT
>NZ_CBAROL010000058.1:0-6211 GCF_964779595.1 Methyloglobulus sp. | reverse complement strand
GTCTTACACTGTTTACCTGACCTTGATTTGCTACATATCAGCAAGGTGGTATTTGTTCGGTAGTTCGTTTAGTTAGATAGAAATTCTTAGCTAACTGAGCGCATATTAACCCACTGGTATAAAAATACAATAGTTATTTGTATATTTTTATACTTTCGCTGGATACAGTGGGATTGTATTAAACGAATATACCGCCTGACTTGGTGATTTTTAGTAGTTTTAATAGTCAAAGGAAGGCAACAGTATGAATAAAATTATCAAACGCTTAAACGGCGTTATCAGCATGGTTGGCTTAAGTCGTAGCACCATCTATTCATTGATGGCTGCTGACAAATTCCCCAAAAGCATACCACTAGGCGCACGCTCAGTTGGTTGGCTTGAAAGTGACATTCAAGCGTGGATTGATTCCCGCATCACTGCATCTAACGCAGCATAGGGGGTAATCACATGATTCACGCGAACCCAAAATACGCGGGTAAGTTCTCAGGCAAGCCTTGCCTGAAACAATCACATACTACGAATCTCAAAATATCAATCTCAAGGGCGGCGATGCAACCATGAGCAGCACTCACAAAAAACTCACTGCGGCACATTTAGCGATTGCTAAAAGGCCTAACAGCAAAGCAATACCATTAAAGTGGTATCTCAAAGACCATATTGGCTTATTGCACAACCCAGCGACCCCTGCATTAAGGGAGGAATTCGCACTAGCGCAGAAAGCGGTTAAAGGTAGAAACGCACCCGCTATTGTTGAAATCTGCCGTGGTTGCGTGGGTGATGGTGCGGATGGCAATTGCAGAGAGGCTATAAGAAATTGTGAGATGACCGATTGCTTCTTATTTGCCGTCAGACCCTATCAACTAAAATCAAAAGTAGACCCTAAAAATGTCACGCCAGATGCGTTTTTAAGCACTAATGCCAGTGAGGTAATAGGAAGACCAAGCCCAAGCAGTCATCCCTCTAAAAAACGACCGCCACAGCACACGGCCGATTGTTTTAGTTTGGAGGTGGTCTAATTATGGCGCAGAATCGAAGACCACCTGCCTATCTTGAGTATGCTGCAACCATGTTAGCAAACAGGCATTTTAGGTTAATGAATATTGCAGAACGTGGATTATTTTACACAATACGACTCGAGTGCTGGGAAAACAAACAAGTGCCAGCATCGCCTGATGAATTAGCCAAATACATTGGCTGCGATATTGCTGAAGTTAAAACTGCGCTTACTGACAAAGTTAAAAGTTTCCTTTATGAAAAAGACGGCTCACTTACTTGCCCTGAATTAGAAGACTATCGTCAGCATTTAGATGATAGAAGGTTAAAGCAAAGCATGGCTGGAAAAGGTGGCGCAGCAATCACTAATGCCAAGAAGAAAGCCGCTAAAGACGCTAATTTACACATGGAAACTGACTCGGGTAACCCGCAGGTACCCCGTCAGGGTAGTGTCGAGTCCTTAGTTAAGTCAAGTACAGTTAAACCAAGTCAAGTACAGTCTTTAGAGAATGGCTATATTGATGATAAGTTTGTGAGGGAATATGAGAGTGCATCAAATGGAAACTAAAATCACTCAAGGTGATACTTTGGAGACACTTTGTATTGAGCCCACTTATATGAAGCCTACCCCATCTATTCATCTAAAGACGATTGATGATGTTCGTCTAGAAATGGCAAAGGTTTATAGAGATATGAAGTTGCAAAAAATACCCACATCCGATGGAACGAGGCTTGTTTATGTATTAGCCCAGATAGGGAAAATGATTGAGCTTTATGATATTGAAAGGCGAATTAACCAGCTAGAGGAGAAAGCATGAAACTCTCCGATAGATTAAAAAAGATTGAAGCTAAAGCCCCATCAGAGCAGAAGATTTTTGTTATTAAATTTGGGATTGAGCTAACTACGCTAACGTATGGCGGAGATGTGTACTTGCGCCTTGAGAGCGAAACAGAAGATGAGTTTGTTGAACGTATATTGACTATAGTTAAACAGAACCCAAAACCAAATGGGGGCTATTTGATGGGAAATATTTGTTAGCCAAATGGATTAAATCTCTCTAATAGATTTTTCATGTAATCTTAACCAGTCGCCTATTGTCCCTTGCTTTGTAACCTCGGATTTGAGTGCTCTATCTGGGAAATTGTCAGCAAGAAATGGACGATGCCACTACGTAATTGGAAGTCTGCGCAAAAAAATTGCCCTGAAATGCTGGAGCCGATTCAACGTGACTACTTACCGAGTGATGCCCATTATGCCAAATGACCTATAAACGCGATTAGACTGCGCTCACCCCCATAAGCGGGCGTGACTAGTTGTGGACACACGACACGTAGTAGAGGGTGCTGTCGAGGGCGGTGGCAACGCCGCCATTATTCATTGTGTTGTAGTAGTGAGCTCCACCACCAGCGTCCGAAGACGACCAAGTACTGCTCAACGTCCAGCCTGTTGGACCCCAGCCAGCAGGACTGATTCCGCTACTGCGCAAATTATACAATGCGAGTAGTTCAAACCGAGTAGGTTGCCTCCAATCTGATAAGCCCAATGCGGTTGATGCGCTACAAGTAGCTGCAGCGGTAGACCAATTGGCTGTCGTCGTAATAGGCGCCCAAGTGAATCCATCAATGGTGTAACCACCGATGGCACCACTGCTGGTAATGTAGCCCGCTGGTAGTGTCACCGTAATATTGACTGTGCCAGTGGCGGCAGCGAAATTACCCTCAGCCGCTTTGGTGGCGGTAACCGTACAAGTGACTAGGCTATTGCCTGCCGTGAGGGTCGTGCCAGCAATAGTACAGAGACCCGCAGTAACGGCATAAGTCACGGCGCCATCTCCTGAACCACCCGACGTGCTTAACGTCGAGGTGCCAGTCAAGGCAACTATTGAAGTTAGGGTAGCATTAGCAGTAAGCGCGGCTTGATTGGCCGCTGTTACCGTCAAGGTAATTGCTTGCGTGGCGGTGACATAATTACCATCAGCTGCTTGAGTGGCAGTAATCACGGTTGACCCGACACCTACAATGCTAATCACACCAGCACTGGTAATGGTGGCGACCCCCGCTGTTGCACTGCTATACGTGATGGCACCGACACTGGCTGAAGTGGGCGCAGTAATGGTGGGGGCTGCTGCACCAAATGCCACAGGGTTTGCACTTAGCGCCAAGCCGGTTAAGGTTGGGATTAAGGCTGGGGCTGGCGGTGGCGGTGGCGGTGGAGGTGGCGGTGGAGTTGTCACCGTCAAGCTCGTGGTGCTGATGGTGGCGCTTAAATAATTAGCATGGGCTGTTTGCGTCGCGGTGAATGTCACACTACCCACACCCACCAGCGTAATGACACGATGACTGTCTATGCTGGCAACCGCGGTATTGCTACTGCTATAAGTAATGGCGCCGCTACTGGCTGACGTGGGTGCAGTAATGGTGGGGGCGGCCGCACCAAATGCCACACTGGCCGCACTGAGCGCAAAGCCAGTTAAGATGGGGGTGCTGATACCAGGGCTAATCACCACGCTAATAATTCTAACCGAGCCACGCATGACCATCACGGTGGCTAAGGTAGTGCCACCATCTGCGCTATTGTTCATGGTGACCACGTAGGTATCGGTCACGCCTACTGCCGGCGGGCTTATCAAGTTAGGGTTAATCACTAAATCTGTGCTGCCAGACAAGGTAAATTGACCACTATTGGTGAAGGCTGCGCCATTTAAGGTGACGCCTGCTATTAAACTGACGCCTGCTACTGAACCCACTGTGGTATCAACAGGGGCTGTGATAACACCCGTGGTATCGTTAAGGCTGCTACCTTCTGGCACCGTCGTCTTATCAACCGCAATCAACCGGGTTGGAGTGGCGGTGCTGTCCACTTTAGCCATCACTTGGGATGGTAATACGCTAGGACGACGCGAGACTTGTTCAACTAAAGCGCTTGCCCATGCGTTGCTGCTTGTAGCAGACGTTTCTGTATTAGCAGAGGCTGGATTCATTGGTGTGCTTGGCGTACTTGTTGCGCTTGTTGTGTCTGCATTATCTGAAGTGGGTGAGCTATTAGCCAAGGAAGCAGTGGGATTACCCCCAAAGCTTTGGCTGTAGCTCAATTGGATTTGGCTATCGTTAAAGCTGTGGTCACGGCCTTGGATGCGGGTAATATCAATGCCTAGTTGTGAGCCATTGTGGAAGCTTTTGCCTAAACCGACCGCATAACGACTTTGTGCAGCACCAGCATTGGCAGAAGCACGCAAGTTAAAGCCGTAGTCTAAGCGTTGCATCAATTCAGCACTGCCGGTGGCCCGTGTACTGATGTCATCCCCAGTTAAGTAATCATAAGTCAGACGCTCGGCACCAAAGCCAAGCTTAATGGTGGTGCTAGTGCTGGGTGTTAAGACCAATTGACCTTGCACACCAGTGACACGACCACCAGCCACCCGATAGGAATCGCGCCATAACTCATACAAGTCAGCGGTCTCGGTGTAGTAGGTCTTACTGGACAAGCTTATGCTATCGGTGTTGCTGATATAAGCCTGCATCTCAGCCGCATTGAGCCAGTCTTGACCGAATAGGTATTGGTAGCTTAGCGCAGCGTTATCTTGCGTGACTTGGGTCTTTTGGCTACCGGACAGGAAGTTAAAGTCTAGCTTTTGACGTAGTTGACCGAGTGAGAAGATAAGGCGGTGATTGCTGTTTAAATCCATCCCCGCATTCACTAGCCATTCGTTTCTGTCCTCCCCTGCCATCAGTAAAATACCGGCTGCGCTATTTGTACCAACAGGCAGAGCAAGACTGCCACCAATGGCTAGCCCATTTTGTCTGTTGTATTGGGGATGAATGCTGAATAATGAACCGTTGCTGTTGTCGTGGTAGGAGAAGCCAGCACCGTCTGCGTTGATATTGGGTTGTATGGAAGCGGTATTGGCGGCTGGCTCGCCTAGGTCAGGTAGCTTATCTTGCTCAGGGTCTTGCGCCCATGTGAACAGCGAAACTAATAACAAAAAGCCCGCTATAAAGAGTGGGCGAGGTTTTAGCATGCTGGGCTGGGCTGGGCTGGGCTGGGCTGGGCTGGGCTGGGCTGGGCTGGGCTGGGCTGTAATAATTTTATTCATGCTTACCAATTAGTTAGCTTTAGTAATTAGTAATTAGTAATATTATTACCCACATATAAAAAATAATCAACTAATGGTGGTTACAAAACTTGCTTGAACTGGTGAGTGGCTGTCATTGTTTAATGTCTGCTAGTTAGTTTGGTCGACTCATCCACAGAGGTGTAGTATCTACACTTAATTAAACGCTTGGTCAAAATTCAACGCGCACAGGTGGTCAATTTTAAACGCACGTCAACAACAGCATGCAAGCAGGCATTCCGATGCTGGGGTATCTGACTCACTTTCGGAGTTATCAGCACTACTTATCATTTTTGGACGAGATTAATATGCGCGACTTTATTTGCAAAGCAAAATTTTAGTTTACCCCTAGGTTTACCCCTCAATAGATAAAAAGACAAAAGGCCTACAGGGTTTAATCTGTAAGCCTTTGTTTTATATGGTGCGCCCAAAGAGATTCGAACTCCTGACCCCTTGGTTCGTAGCCAAGTACTCTATCCAGCTGAGCTATGGGCGCATTTTGATAACTGCAATTAAGCGTATGCGGTGTTTACTTTGGCTGGCCGTGCTTAATGTACTGTCAGCGCTCAAGTGCTTTGCCTACGTTTAATTTCAACAATCGGCTAGTTAGAATTATACGCGATAGCGCATGTTTCTAAAAGTTAAAACATGTTATTGGCGGAGCGAGGGATTACTAAAAACATATTTATGTCTTATTATAAGCTGTTGTACGATTTATGAAAAAATAGAATACCCCAAAAAATACCCCCAATTATAAATTGCTTAACCATAAATTAAGGTTTTTTTACAAGGCGGAAATATACCACAAATTAGTATAACCTTAACTTTTTAACTTTGGTTTAGCCTAACATTTTTTCAATCTCATACAAAAATAATAGCTAGTGCTGATAACTCCGAAAGATAGTGCCAATACTCGCCCCTTTGGACTTCCCAGACTTTCATAGACGCTTCTTAACCTCCAATTTTGATATTTTAAAGTGTCTGTTACATTAGGAGCGACTTAAACAATCAAAAAATCACTCGCTGTTAGGGTTGCATGTGAATCAATGCCAATAATTGCCATTTCAATTGGTGATGATTTAGTAGCACTACCATCTGCATCGTAA
>NZ_CBAROL010000057.1:0-6363 GCF_964779595.1 Methyloglobulus sp. | reverse complement strand
ATTTAATGAGCATTAAAAATAGATTGGCTGCATTGGAGCGGCATAGCCAAAGCAGCAAACCGATGATGCCTGGGCTTGTGTTGTTTGTGGATGGCAGGAGAACGCCCGAACAGCAATCGCAGATTGAACAAGCAGAAGCCATAGGGCAGCCTGTAATTATTTTTACGGTGGAAGATGCCAGTGCATACCCAACATGACACAGCCTTAATTTTACGGCTTAAATTGGATAGAGGGGCAGAACTGGAAAACTTAAGGATAGATAGGCGTTATTCGGGATCAGCTATTTTGGTTTAATGTTTTTAGCACCCGTGCAATAGTAATAATCGGCAACGGTACTGCTGTTTTCACCACCTCTGTTATTCCATATTCCTACTGAATAACTGGCTTGATTTTGATTGCTAGTAATAACGACAGTATTTGCGCTGTAGGATGTAGCGCGTTGCTTGTGCCAGTTTAAGCACTGGTTAGTCGGTAGGCTGCAAGCCTCCTGTATCTTGTAAATGCAATCTTTAGATGGCACTTGATTTTCAATCCTGACATATTCCCAATTAGGATATTTCAGGCTGGCACACCCAATTAACTGTAAACAAAGCGCGGTCATTATTATTTTGTTTTTCACGGTTATCCTTAATTGTCGGCTTCAATTGCAAAGAAGGATAGCCTATTTAGAAATTTTAATAAACCAAGCGGTTATTTTGTAAAAACAGGGGCAGCACCGATTTAATTGGGGTACTTTTGGGGGTATGTTTTTATTTTAAGATTCTAAAACCCTTTAATAATGCGGTTTACAGGCAATGATTCGGATGACCCCGCCACCATTTCACGATTCAAAGAGATTCAACGAAATACATCAAACCCGGATGTTGCAAGACATAGCGGGTTTTTTTATTGCCAACATAATGCAGTAAGATGCAATGACATTCGACATTTTATGCACTAAGTGTTGCAGTAGAACCCTAAATCATCACTTACTGCAATGGCTAAAGAACTACTGAAAGACATAACAATACGCAACGCAAAACCCGACACCAAAGACAGGCTGCTCAATAATCGCAACGGGCTGTATCTGCTTATTACTATTCATACGCTTATAAATATATACTGCATCACAGCTACATTCGATTTTAAGCGGCATTATGCTACGTCATTTGGACTTCACCTGAAACCACGGGGCAAAAAAATACCCCGCAAGCGGGGTATTTTTAACAACTTTACGGTAACAGCAGAACGCTTAGTTAGGCGCGAACGGATGTTTTGCAGTAGCTTTAGCAGCCACTACTTCAGCAGCAGTTGGTGAACCCGCTACAGCGCGTTTCAATGCTTCTTTAGTTGCATCGTAGTTGTATTTTTGGATTTTTGCGTCATCTTCAGCATGCCAGTGAATGAATACACCCACAGCTACGAACAAATCATCCGCTTCAGCAGCAGGAATGGTACCGTCTTCTACGCAATCAGCGATAGCCATAGCAACGCCGCGTTGTGCTGGACCAAACATTTGTACGGCTTGTTTAGCGCCTTTGATAGTCACTTTGTTAAACATGACAGTTGCTGGTCTAACCAGCAGGTTTGGTGCAACGACAGCCAACAGACTAGAAAACCCGTCTTTGTTGTTGGTTAAGCAGTTTGCAAATGCAGTTTCAGCCGCAGAACCTCTTGGTCCAATGATCAAATCGATGTGTGCAACTTCGTTTCCGTCACCGACTAAAGACTCACCAACGCACATTTTATTAATTTTCGCCATGCTGTATTCCCCTTTGAAGAATTGTAAAATAGATTTAAATCTTTGGTTTGTTTGAAAAAAATCTTGCTGAAGATTTATCTGTGACTATATTGGCTCAAAAACTCCTCTATAAGCACCGATAAGATAGTCGCTACAGTCATATCAGCTGTAGTACCAGGATTAATACCGTTTGCTTTAAGCTCTGCATCCAGGCAAAAAAGCGTTTGCTTTAATTGCGTTGGATCAGTTGCGTCGCCAAACTCCTCAATAACATGCCGCATCCGTGTAGCAAGCCATTCTGTGTACTTATCCCCATGTTTTCTTTCGATATGACTATCGGGATATTGCGCCAACAATTCCGCATAAACGAACACTGCTGCCCAACTTTTGTCTCTCCATTTACTAAGGCTGGCATTGTACCTTAAAACGGCATAATCGAAAATATCTTTGTAATCGGTGACGTATTGCAGGGCTATCCGGTCTTTGCCAGCAGCTATTTGCATCGCTTGTGCGAGCGTAACTGTTGCGGGATTATGCACGTCTTGCTCGTCAGATTCGCCCAATCCACCCGGTGCAGCGAGGGTTATCGCCTTAAAAACCCAATCTGCATCTTTAATGGTCGTTGCAGCAAGAACTTGGCTTAATGCTTGTCGCAAGGTGGAATCACTGTTTACAGCGGTAGCCGCTTGGATGAGCGGGGCGCACAGCAAGATGATGCCTAGGTTGGTATTACAACCTACTGCATCCCGCGTAACTTTGACGGCGTAGAATATTTTTTCGCCGAGACTGTAGGCTGGATTGCATAGCGGTTTGGCACTGACTTCGGCACTTACCCTGAAATCGTTGGTCGTCATGTCATGACCATCCGCATAAACACTGACATTACCGGGTTTGAACGCCTGCAATTCAATCTCACAGGCTTGGCGATAAAGATCGGCAAGTTGCTCCTGGTCTATCATGAAACTGCGACGATAGTTTCATGGCTTACACATTTGATATACCTATTGACCAAATCTTCTGCCAATAACGTAGCAATGCTGGTGTTGACGACACTTTCTAGCCCTTTCCAAGCGGGAATGCTGTTCACTTCAATAATCGTGTATTGCCCTGCCTTATCTTGGATGATGTCCACGCCCGCATAATCCATTGCTAATGCCTTGGCTGCTTTGACGGCTATGTCCGCGATTGCTGGATCTAAGTCTATTGCTTCACAAACCGCACCGCGCGAGACATTGTTCAGCCAGGATTTGCCACGTCGCCGCATAATCGCAACGGCGCGATTATTGATGACAAAAACGCGGTAATCTGAAAAACCATCACCTGCACAATGCACAAAGCGTTGAAGGTAATAAACCCCGTTACTGGGCGTAAGCCAAAACAGGTCGGTCATTTTTTCGATTCGACGTATGCCTTCGCCTTGGGAACCAAACAAAGGCTTGGTGATGAGATAATGCCCATTTTTCAATTGATCTTCGGCAATATGGATGGCATCGACACGATTTCTTAATACCCAGGTCAACGGTGTAGGCAAGCCTGCCTGATGCAACAAAAAGCTGGTCATGGCCTTATCCACACTGCGTTCTATCGCACGTCCGTCATTGTAAACAGGCACATTCAATAGCTTTAAGGCATGGAGAATATCCAGGTACAAGACGACTTCCTCCAGTGATCCACCCGGAACACCACGGACAAACACGGCATCAGGCAGCGCATGCTCAAAGCCCGGAATAATGACCGGAATTAAGCCGGGTTCAATACTGAGTTTGCATTCGGTCAAGGACACAAAACTGCTGATAAAACCTAGTTTAGCGAAGGCTTGGGTAAGTTCTTTGCCATGCCAGCCTGGGTCATCGGTAAAAATTACAATACGCCCAGACATATCAACCTTATTTTTTGGCTTTATGTGAAATACAGAGGAAATTCAAATCGACACACCAAATCGGCGCAGTAGCGGGATCATCAACAAATAACACAAAATAGTCGCAGAACTTGCTAGGCTCAAACTTAGCCAAAAGGTCAAACCATACCTAAGTAGCATAGGGAACAACAAAAACAGCGCAAGGGACGGAAGCACCAACCAAAATATTTGCTGAGATAATTCAGCAATTTGCGCTATTTGCGACCCTTCAATCCGCAACCAGATGATTGCAAGTAATGAGGTAAGCGGCAAGGACGCAACTAAGGCAGCAAAACCGCTATTGCGTTTGGCAATTTCCGAAACTAATACAATAACCAAGGCAGAAATAGCGATTTTGCAGAAGTAATACCACATTGCTCTAACGTAGACAGCTAGACCCCAAACGACTGATCCAACAACACATTATCCAATTTCCCCGCCCGAAAACTGTTGCCCGATTCCACCGCCGTAACAATCACCACAGCAGGGCTAAACAACATGGCATCAATCTTGAAGAAATCGTATTCATATTGCTTAAATATCTCGGCAAACGGCTTGCCGTAATCTTTTGAAGTCGAACTAGGTAAGTCATTCGCCAGCTTTTGTGCGGCTTCGTCGCTGCCTTTAACAAACAAATGCACTTGCCCCGCAAATAAAATAGCATCATTAGTACGCCCCATCGCTTTGACAAATTTTGGATGCGGCGGACAGATTGGGGCGCTACCACTACCATCAATAATATTATCTAAGGGAAAATGCAACGCATGGGCTTTGTGCATGGCGACTTCCAAAACCCGCGACACCACCTGCACACAACCCGCCAAACTGCTGGTGGGGGTGACAATAATCGTTAGCTGTTTGGGGGGAATGCCACAGGCTTTCGCCACTTTCTCGATGATTTCCACGGGCGGCGCGGCATCGTTTTCAATCACCAATACCGCCGTTTCGCAAGCATCTTGATAAGCCAATTCCTTATACAACTCTTCAACCGGTTCTTTTTTCTCGTCTTTTATTTTGGTCGCCATGGCCCGTGCTGGCCCTGAACCTAATGCGAAATATTTATCTTGCGACAAGCTCCAGCCCGCATATTGGCTACCCAAGCAACTCAGCACCGGATTACTGGTATGGACGTTAACGGATAACGGCCAATTCGTCGTATAAGCCCGTTGGCTAATTGACACTTTGCCTAAGCCACCCATGCAAATTTCGGCGATTATGCGCCCAGCTTCAAGACCGCCCGGTACTTTGATGCCAGCATCAATGATGGTGCAACCGTTCTTCAATTGCTCAACACCTAAGCGCAAAGCACCCGCATTATCAAGCAAGGTTTTCACTAAAGGTTGGCTGAGTTTATTGACGCTGGCACTGTATTCCATGAGTTTGAAACCTGTTTAATGAGTGAGTGATAAGCGATTGCTTGATTTGCAACTGCTCCAGAACCTGTTGCGGCTCTTTTCCGTACGTAATCATACTGCAAATCGGTTGGCCTGTGGCAATTATGGAGTTTGCCATAGGTATATCTACGACTTGTTCAGGCCATGCAAACCCATCAGGGATCTGGGTATTCTGCTGTGCATAAACGATTTGATAAGCTGTAAAACCATCTTGCAGCATTTCATATTCGAGCAATTCACCGTTACATGCCTTAATATGACGAACCAATAAATCCGCATCGTACAACTGCATACTGGCAGGTGGTCTGGGGTTGATTTCCAGCACGTAGCTAGTTTGCTCGTGTTGGATAAAATCCAGTGAATTTAAACCTTTAAGGGATAGCTCAGAAACTAGCTTATCTAGCCAAACACTTATTTGGTTTTTTTGCTCAAGCGATAATTCAGTACTATTGATGATGCCTGAAAAAATAAACTCATCCGTGCCGTTTAATGCAGTCGTCCATTGCCGATTAAAGCCTACGATCTGGCCATGCTTACCATCGGCAAGAAACAGCACAGAATGCGGTACACCTGCTTGATATTTCTGCCAATAAACCTCTGATTTATAATAGTGATCCAACCGAAACCTGCAAATTCCTATTCCGCCCTGCCCTCGCATGGGCTTGAGCAACCAGCCTTCTTTTTGTTCCGGTCTGACAAACGACACCTCAGGATGAGGAATATTCAACGCTTCCAATAATGAGAAAAATGCCGGCTTATCGTGCAGCTTGGCAACAACATCAGGTTGATTCCCCCATAATGTCAGACGATCATTTATGCACCGTAAACTATCAAGATGCTGCTCAAATCCGCTGCCGTAGACAACATAATCAACTGGATACCGCTTGATTAAATAATCAAGCGCAGGTAGCAAATACGCTGCTGACAAGACAGGGATTTGTTGTGCTTCCTCCGCGTAAAACTGGGTGTCTTGATCGTTATACAGATCAATCACCAACGGCTTCATGCCTGCTTTATATGCAGCTTGTGCAAGCATTCGTGCGGATTGTGCCACAACAACAATGTATTGAAGATCATGATCTAAGCAGATTGACAGGTTGCCCCCAGATAGCTAATTGCGTTAATTAACAACATAAAATAATCACGGAGAAAAATCACTTTTAGCAATATTCTTTAAAAACCCGCAAACAATTTTATATATTGGGGCGAATTCAACTCTGAAGTGCAATTCTAGTATTCATGCGGCTTGTCGTTTGTCGACGCCAAAAAATACCGCATGGGGTGTTTTGTAGTTTAGCGTTTTTCGTGGTCTGTGATTAAGTTTTTGCATGACAGCCTCTACTTGACTCTCA
>NZ_CBAROL010000056.1:0-7808 GCF_964779595.1 Methyloglobulus sp. | reverse complement strand
TAGGTAAACAATGAGCGTCAATGAAGCACTTTTAAATAAAGAGATAGCTCATGCTATTGACGTTTTGGGATATAGCAATGGTGTATCGCGTAAAATGGTCAAGTTGCTTAACCAAGCAGACGAGGACTTATTTGCAAAATTAACGCTTGAGCTAGAAAAGGTAACGCCTAGCCCTGAAAAATTAAGCAGAATAAATGCCTTATTAAAATCAGTTAATAATATCAACCACAATGCTTATGGCAATCTTGCCGACTCGCTTGAGAGCGAGCTGCAGGGCTTCACCGAAGCAGAGCTTGTTTATCAAGAGGGCTTACTCAATAGCGTTCAGCCAGTAAAGCTTTTGCCTATTTCGCATGAAGCTGTTTATGCAGCCGCTATGGCTGCGCCCTTTCAGGGTAGGTTTTTAAGCGAGTTTTTGGCAGGAATGTCGCTACAAAAGGCTACATTAATTCGTGATGCTGTGCGTATAGGCTTTATTGAAAGCCAAACTACTGGTGAGATTGTTAGAAAAATTAGAGGCACAAAAGCCTTAAATTATACTGACGGCTTAATTAATATTACGCGGCATAATGCAGAGTCGGTTGTTATCACCGCAATTGCTCACACCGCCAATGTAGCTCAAACGGCTTTGTACGAAGCTAATGAGGGCGTGCTTAAGGGCTATCGCTACACCGCTACGCTAGACACGCGGACTACAGAATTGTGCGCTAGTAGAGATGGCAATTTTTACAAAATAGGCAAGCCGCGCCCTGCTCTTCCAGCCCATATTAGATGTCGTAGCAGATATGTGGCAGTTGTTAAGTCATTTAAAGAGCTTGGGCTAGATGTTGAATTGCCCGAAGGCACAAGAGCATCAATGGATGGGCAAGTGCCAGCCAAAACAACCTATCAGCAATGGCTTAAAAAGCAATCAGTCGCAAGACAGAATGAGGTTTTAGGTGTGGCTAAAGCCAAGATATTTAGAGAAGGCAATTTGCCGCTTGATAAGTTTGTTAGCCCTACTGGTCATGTCTATACGCTAGACCAGTTGAAAGTTCGTAATGTTAAACAGTATTACATAGGCGAAAGCCTTGTTTCAAATGATTTGCTTCAATTGCCAGCAGCCTCGCGCAATACTTTGCGAGCTATGTATGAAGTGGCGGCTAAAAACAAGGATGGGTTTGATGCTGATGTTGCAAAATTAGCCGAGTCAGTTGGCGCGGTTGCTCAAACAGCCAGACTTAAAGGAACAGCAAGGACAGTTGAGAAAATTATTGACGATTACGATGGCGACCCCACAAAAGTAAAAGATTTGCTTCGCGCAACGATTGAGGTTAAGAGCTTGAGTGAGGTTGAAAATGTGATTGCGAAAACGCAAGCGAAATATGGTACTTTGGTTAAATTGAGGAATTGGCTGCAAGAGGGCTCACCCTCTAGCTACGGCTATCGTGATGTGAATATGGTTGTCAACAATCAGGGTGGTATGGCAGAAATTCAGATAAACCTAAGCCAAATTTTAGAGGTAAAGCATATTGCCCATAAAGATTATAAAGTTGCGCGAAAGCTAAAAGCGGCGAGAAAAAATAGACCGCTTTATGTAGAGGAGCTGGTGGCATTAAAAAATGCCGAAAACAATATGGAATTAGTGTATAATAAGGTGTGGGAACAAGTCTTAAAAGGGCAAAGATAATGGATATAAAAACATTAATTAGCCAAATCCACGAAAACGCCACATTTGAAATGGGTTTGGATGGTGATAACCAGCTAATCGTGTTTGACGCTGGCGGTGGTTTACCAAGAATAACCGCATGGGATAAAAACGGCTATTATAAACACGCTTATGGGGACATTGACGATTATGCGCCTATCACTAGGGCTTATTTTATGGAAACAGTCATAAATAAGCCCCCTCTTGATTAAATTTAAAAATAGGGCGTATAATATTTTTTAGGGCGAGATTTGTTAGCTGTGCTGACATATCTTGATATGCGGCTGTGCCGCGAAGCAATGAGCCTGTGGCTTAAATTAACGGCTGTGCCGTAAAGGGGTATCAAATGAAGTTAGAGGAATTAACACAAGTTAAGCTAGACGATTTTTTAAGTAAATTTGAGGCAGTAGAGGAAAGCAACAGGGGGCTTAAGGCTGATTTAGTTAAGCTTAAAGCTAGAGCTAAAGGTGGTGATATAGACCCTGAGGATTATGCTAATCTACAAACTCAAGTTTCAGAGTTATCTAGTAAACTGGAAAGCGAAGGCAAGTTAGGCAAAAAAGAAGTGGAACG
The DNA here is from genome assembly GCF_964779595.1 of Methyloglobulus sp. Classification (NCBI taxonomy): domain Bacteria; kingdom Pseudomonadati; phylum Pseudomonadota; class Gammaproteobacteria; order Methylococcales; family Methylococcaceae; genus Methyloglobulus; species Methyloglobulus sp. The sequence goes on along the minus strand of NZ_CBAROL010000056.1, from coordinate 5,548 downwards.
GCTATCGGGATTGATTAAAGAAAAAGATAGCGCACTTACCACTTATTTGTTGGATGCCAATTTAACTGACTCGCTTGCTAAAAGCAAAGTTAAGACCGAACTCATGGATGCTGCGAAGGCATTGCTGAAAATGCAAGCCACAATCAAGGTGGACAACGGTATTTACCAAGCCATGATTGGTGATAAAGTGCTAGGCGACTTTGTTAAAGAATGGGCTACAAGCGAAACAGGAAAGCATTTTGTAGCTGCTGATATTAACCTAGGCGGTGGCGCGCAAGGCGGTAACACAAATTCTCAAACCAAGATTATGTCTAGGTCTGACTTTGATGCAAAAACACAGTTCGAGAGAGCCACGTTAGTCAAGGACGGATATAGACTGGTCGAATAGACAAGGACTATATATGGCTAACATTTTAACCAACCTAGCTGCCGATTTATACAAAGCAGCCGACACAGTAGGTCGTGAACTTACTGGCATTACATCCTCTGTCACCATTAATGGTGATGGCTCTGAACGTGTTGCTCTAAACGGCACAATTCGCTCACATTTTACAAGAGCAGTTAGCGCGGTTGACAACACACCATCTATGACTGTGCCTGAAGGCGCAGACCAAACTGTTGATAGTAAAACGCTTACTATTAATAAATCTCGCGGAGTTCAAATACCTTGGACTGGCGAGGATATTAAACACGCTAACAATGGTTCAGGTTATGAAACCATTTATGGCGACCAAATCAAACAAGCAATCCGCACATTAACTGACGAAATTGAAGCTGACTTAGCGATTGCAGCTTATCAAGGTGCTTCACGCGCTTATGGTACGGCTGGCACAACTCCGTTTGGTTCTAACTTCAATGATGTTGCTGAAGTGCGTAAAATCTTAGTTGATAACGGCTGCCCAATGTCTGACATTACAATGGTGTTGAACACTACGGCTGGCGCACAATTACGCAATCTGGCTCAATTGCAAAAAGCTAATGAAGCTGGTAACGACAAATTGCTACGCAATGGTGTCTTATTAGATTTACAAGGCATGATGCTTAAAGAGTCAGGCAAAATTCAAGCACCATCTAGCGGAACTGGTTCAGGTTATTTAGTGAACGCTGGCGGTGGTTATGCAATTGGCGCAACTGCTATTACAGTTGACACAGGTTCAGGCACAGTCTTAGCTGGTGATGTAGTTACTTTTGCTGGCGACACCAACAAATATGTTGTGGGCACAGCTTTAGCTGCCAACGTGGTTACTTTGGCTGCAACTGGCTTACGCAAAGCGGTTGCTGACAATGCGGCTATGACAGTCGTGGGTGCTTCAACTCGTAACGTAATATTCCAAAAATCCGCTTTAGAGTTAGCTATTCGCGCACCAGCAATGCCTGACGGTGGCGATAGCGCGGTGGATGCAATGACAGTACAAGACCCATATTCAGGTCTAGTGTACGAAGTTCGTGCTTACAAAGGCTTCCAAAAAGCAATGTTTAACGTTTCTGCTGCATGGGGCGTTAAAATGTGGAAACCTGACTTCGCGGCTGTTTTATTGGGTTAAGTAGCTCAAGTGGAAAGGCTCTTAGCGGGGCTTTTCTGCTGGTGTTACTCAACTCTAAGGACTGCCATGAGCTTAATCGTTGAAAACGGAACTGGATTAGTTAATGCCGAAAGCTATGTCGGTGTTGCAGATACTGACGCTTACCACTCTAATCGCGGCAATACCGCATGGGCAGCGTTATCAACAGCCGTTAAAGAGCAATCGCTTCGCAAGGCTACTGACTACATTGAGCAAGTTTATCGCTTGCGCTTTATCGGTTATCGCCATACAGAAACACAGGCGTTAAGCTTCCCGCGAGACGAGATACCGCGCAAAGATTTTACCTACCTCAACCAATTCTCTTTTTATGCTAACAATATCGTGCCAGCCGAAGTTGCTAATGCTTGCGCTGATTTAGCCTTGCGCGCGTCAACGGCTGACTTATCGCCTGACGTAACAAGGCTTGCTACAAGCGAAAAGGTGGGTGCTTTAGAGGTTACTTGGGACAATACTAAACAGCCTTATACTAAATACCGCGCAATTGATAATTTGCTTGCGCCCTTTTTAAGCAGCTCGTTCAACCGCGAGGTTGTTCGCAAATGAATTATGCAGCTCTAAAGGCTACAGCGCGCAGCTTATTAACTGGCTTTGGTCAGTCTATGACGCTAACAAAGTACCTAGTTGGCACTTATGATGCTACTACTGGCGAAAATAGCTCTACCAGCAGCGCAACCACAGATAAAGGGGTTATCTTGCCCTATGGGGATGGTTTAAAAGCCGCGCAAGATAGCTTAATTAAAGCAGACGACCAGCAAGTATTTATTCAAATGGCAGTTGTGCCGAGTGTTGCAGACAGGCTTACTGTGGGCGCAGCGGTTTATGATGTTGTGGGCGTTAAAGCAATTGAACCTGCTGGTGTCAATGTGCTTTATGAATTGCAGGTGCGTAAATGATTGGGGCTGATGCTAATTCATTAACTTTTGACCTAAATAGGATTATGGGCAAAACAAAAGCTAATGCAGCGAATGTTGCTAAAGCTCTTGCCTTAGAATTAGAGCAGCGCGTTGTTAAAATGAGCCCTGTAGATACTGGCAGATTAAAAGGGAATTGGAATGTTGGCATTAATTCGCCTAATTTAGCTGAATATCCGCCCGATAAAACGGGTGCTGAGCCTCATGCGCGGGCTTTGGGCGCGTTATCTAAGCTCAAGGTAGGGGATGCTATTTGGATAACCAATAATTTGCCTTATACGCCCATGCTGGAATATGGGCTTTATGGGGACGGACTCAAAACAATTAATGGGTATTCAAGACAAGCCCCGCATGGGTTCATTAGAGTAACCTACCAAACTGTAATGAGTGCTTTTGAAAATATAGCGCGCAAGGTGGTAAAATGAGCTTAATAAAAATAAGCGCAGCGTTTGAAAAGAAACTGGCTACGATTGCCAGCAATATAGATACTGCTTATGAAAATGTAACTTACACGCCAGTTGAGGGTGTACCATTTCAGCGCGTGAGAATTTTACCAGCACCGCCCGAAAATCCAACTATAGGTGGCGCGTACTACAGAGAAGTTGGTTTTTTTGAAGTGATGTTGTTTTATCCGCTTAACAAGGGCAGAGGAACTGCTCATGCAAAAGCGGAAGCACTAAAGAGCCATTTTAGTCGCGGGTTATCCATGACTGAAAGTGGCTTGGTTGTAAAAGTAATGACGACACCTACTGTTGGAACGGCTGTGCAGACGGATAAGCATTATGTTCTGCCCATATCTATTAACTATTATGCGGAAGTGTTGTAAGCCCTAACAGGCAGTAATTATCGCCCTTAAGGGCTTATATTTGAAAGGAAAGGAAACAAAATGGCATCTGCACAAGGTATCAATAAGCACATAGCTTACAAAAAAGAAACGACATGGGGAACCAAAGCTACGGCAAGCAGCCCAAGCGGGATTTTGCTTCGCCGCGTAACTGGTTCATTTCAACTTGAAAAAGACACATACGCATCAAGCGAGATTTTAGGTTCTCAACAAGTTCGCGATATGCGTCATGGCACACGCAAGTCTAGCGGCTCAATATCAGGCGAGTTATCAGGCAATGCCTACGAGGACTTTATGGCGGCAGCATTGCGTCAAGACTTCGCGGCTGGCTCTACAACTGGCTCGGTTATCACTATTTCAGCAACCTCAACTACTTATGTACGTTCAGGCGGCAGTTTTGTAACTGACGGCTTTAATGTGGGTGATGTGGTCAATGTAACTGGCTTCACTACGGCTGGCAATAATGGCTTGTCATTGATTACGGCTATGTCTGCGACAGTTCTAACTGTTTCAGCTTTAGCTGGGCAAACCAAAGGTACGGAAGCGGCTGGCAACTCTGTAACAGTATTAGGCAAAGGTAAAAAAACCTATGTACCTGCAACTGGACACACAGACGACAGCTTTACGTTTGAGGAATGGTATAGTGATATTGAGTCTAGCCGCACATTCTTAGGTCAACAAGTTGACACAATGGGGCTGTCATTACAGCCTAATTCATTGGCAACAGTTGACTTTGGCTTTGTTGGTAAAGATGGCGAAGCAGCTACTGGTACACGCTATTTCACTTCACCTACCGCAATTACAGCCGAAGGCATTTATTCTGCACCTGACGGCTATTTATTTATTGATGGCGTAGCGAATGGCGTTGTTACCAGTTTGACTATTAACGTAGCGAATAACATTACACAAGAGGCGGTAATTGGCTCAAATGCGATTGGTGCTAAATCACGCGGCAAAGTATCAGTTACAGTTGATGGCTCTGCGATATTCCAAAACAACACCATTTTAAATTACTTCAATGCAGAAACCGAAGTGAGCTTAACTTATGTGTTAATGAGTTCAGACAAAACTAACGCGTTCAGTATTCATTTACCTCGCGTTAAATTTGGTTCGTCATCTACTGATGATGGCGAAAAAGTCGTGATTGTTTCGTTTTCAGGAACAGCTCTTGAGTACACAGGCAGCGCAGTTGGTGTTGAACCAACAACGGTGCAAATTCAGGACACAACTTTATAACAGTTTAGCCATGACTAGCTTGCGCGAAAAGGCAGCTGCCCTCTGCCCTGTCATTGGCTATCTTAAGGGCGCAAAAGGGCTATTGATATGACAAAGCAAGTAGATATAACCGCCTTTAATGCGGTAAAAGAAGCTGAAATTGCCATGACGTTGTCTATGAAAACAACTGATGGGCAAGATACAGGTGTGGTATTTTTAGTGCTAGGTCGGTACGCAGAGCCAGTACAAAAATGGTCAAAGCGTATTTTTGCCGAGTACCAGCGCGAGAATGATATTGCAAAACGTAAAGGCAAAGAGGCAGCATCTAAGTCTATTGACGAGTTGCGCGAGCAAAACATTGAGGGCGCAATGGTGCGCGTTACTGGCTGGCAAGGTGTTAAGCAAGAGTATTCAAAAGACATTTTGAAGCTTGCTTTTGAAGCTAATCCGCATTGGGTGGATGCTGTTATTGAGGAAAGCGATAACGCTGCAAATTTCACGAAAGCCTTGTAGCGGAGCTAGTTGAATACTGCAAGGCAGAATTTGCGCTTAATCGGCTATCAGGCGATAAAAAGCACACAGTTCGAGAGCATTATATTTCAGCAGGTGTACCCCATGAGGAATGGGGCATACCGCCAATGCCCGAAAGTCTTTTTTATATTTGGGATTGGTTTATTAAATTGCACAATACAAGGCAGTCGGGGATGGCTGCCTCACCCATAAGCTATCAAGAGATGTTAGCGTTTAGCCTCTTGTATGAAATTAAAATGCACGAATGGGAGTTAGATTTGCTAAAATTGCTGGACAGAGTGGCTCTAACGGAATTGCAAAAGGATAAATAAATGGCAGTTGATATACTCAATTTAGGCTTTCGCGTTGATACTGCTCAAGTCAAAACTGCATCTAAAGATTTAGACGCACTAAGCAATTCCGCAAAAAAAGCAGGTGGCTCATTAGAAACGCTTGAAAAAGACGCTCAAAAGACAGCCAAAGGC
>NZ_CBAROL010000055.1:0-9064 GCF_964779595.1 Methyloglobulus sp. | reverse complement strand
GTGAAACCGTTTAGCGCCGATGATAGTGTGGCAGTTTGCCATGTGAAAGTAGGGAATTGCCAAGCACTTAACACCCAAACCCAAGGCCTCAACACCTTGGGTTTTTTTATGCCAGACAACTAGCGGGTAACGACTGATCAGAGAGGTTGTCAGCCTTAAACTGTAAGCGCGTATCCCTACCACATTGGTTTAACAGGCTGTTTCTGATTTAGCTCTACGATGAATTCCGGTGTCAAAGGTAGTAATTCGTCGATCCTGCTATTTGGCCAGATGGGAAGTTTTCCCAGCGTTTGTTTCAGCCATGCGGCAGGGTCGATGCCATTGAGTTTAGCCGTACCAAAAAGCGTTTGAATGGCTGCCGCCCGTTGGTCTGCCCACTCAGAACCGGCGAACAGCCAATTTCTTTTTCCGATAGCAATTGGCCTGATACAATTTTCGACGACGTTGTTATCGATGGGCAAATGACCCGTGCTGGCATAGCGGATCAATGCAGGCCAACGTTTCAGTGTGTAGTCCAAGGTCTTGGCGGAAGCGCCGCCGTCGGCAGTCATAACGCGAGTTTGGATCAGCCAACTATGCCGCGCTTTCAGGATGGGCTGGCTTTTTTCCAAGCGCAGTTCCTGGCGGGCGGCAATGCTGAGGCCTTTGGCTTCCGCTTCAAGCGCATACAGACTGCCAATGCGCTGCAATGCTTACCACGCCATTGGGCTACCATTCGCCTGATGTAAATCGAAAAATTTACGGTGGGCATGTGCCAAGCACGCCAGTTCAACACAAGGAGCCAACGGCTGGTTGTCAACGCCAGTTCGATTGTCGGTAAACAAGGCCTTATAGCCGCCATAACCATCAACCATGCGCTGACCTTGCCAGTCGCCCAAAAACTGCTTGGCATGTTCACCACCCCAGCCTTTCTGATAGACGAAGACAATGAGCCTGGGATTGGGTTGTAAATCGTTGCTACGGTACGCCCAAAGGTAAGCCTACCGGGGTCAAGCTGTGGCACTGGCATCTCATCCGCATGGATCGTATTGCCTTGCAGCAAATGCCAGGCTAACCGGTCTGCTAAAGGCTGCAAGGTCAGGCCAACACGCCCCACCCAGTCGGCCAAGGTAGACCTGGACAAGATAACTTGATCGCGGACAGCCATCTGTTCCAGACGATAAAGCGCCAAATGATCGACAAACTTACCCACCATAACCCAAGCCAACAAGCCGATAGCAGCCATGCCGCCATCAATCACGGCGGGCGGAATCGGTGCTGCCGTGATCGTTTCACAAGACCTGCAGGCATATTGTGGCCGGATATGCCAATGGACAAAAAACTTGGCGGACTCTACGTCCAGTTGCTCGGTAATGTCTTCACCAATCATGACCAAGGCCTTGCCGCACCGTCCACAGGTGCAAGAGTCAGATTCATGGCGATGTTCAATACGTGGCAAGTGTGCCGACGGTCTGCACGGGGGCGTTTGAGTTTGGCTATCGTGTCGCTTGGCTGCCCATCAGCCAGTTGTTCGATTTCAGCCGCTATGGCGGATACATCGGTATTCCAGGTTTCCTCAAACACGTCCCGCTGCAGTACCGACAACGCTTCATTCTTAGCGTTAAAACGGATACGCTTGTAATAGACCATCATGGGTCAGCACTTCGATCTTGAAGTCTTTGCGCGCGATCTCGGCAGCTTTGGCGGCCAGTTCAATAGCTTTGTCCTGTAGCGCAACCTCCTTGGCTTGCAACTGCACGGACGCGGTCTGCTGGGTCTCATCGAGCAGTGCCCGAGCCATCGCCTCCACCTGTTTTTTGGCGACAGGATCAAGGTTCAATTGGTCAAGTGCTTTCAGGGTTGTTATTTTACCATGAAAACCCTTTAAAGACCTTTTTTACAGTGTGTTACAGCATTTTAACCGGATTATGAAAAGGTTGTCTTCATACCTGTCAACCCACCTAGGAAACAGTCGATAACCGCTACTAGTCTACTCCGTCTACCAACCATTGCCATTGTGCTTCGCTGATCGAAAAACACGCATCATTCACTTTGGGCCAAACAAAACTGCCCCGATGTAACCGCCGCTGGCACAACCAAACGCCATTGCCGTCCCAGACCAAAAGCCGTAGCCGGTTGCCTGGCCGATTCCGGAACACAAACACCGAACCCGCACACGGTGAATGACCCAAGGATTGTTGGACGATTGACGACAAGCCGACTATGCCCCGCCTCATATCGACCGGTGCAACCGCCAACCAAATCCGGTCGGGGTTCGGTATTAGTCCAGGCAACTTAATAACTCACCCAGCCAGGTAGCTGACACTGTGGGCGGCAACTCCAACCAGTGACCTTTGCCATGGTGTAAGACGATATGGCTCGATAATATCGCTTCAACCTGTATCGGTATTAACACCGCTGAGGACGTAGGGTCACTACGTAATTCAGATAAACGGGCTGAAAATGTTTTGCGGTTCAAACCTTCCTGTAGGCAATGGCCTGCTTGTGACAGGTCGCTGTTTTGCCACAGCTCTATATATTGTCGCCAATGTTTAGGTATTGCCATTTCTTACCCTCATTGCAAAAAGGATGACCATGAAGGGCTTTAGGTGGTTTGTTAAGATGGAAGTGCTGGACGCTTACAGTACATCATGATGGGTACCTGTTCTAATTTCGGCAACATGTTCAGCATAGCGGGAGCGGCGCTTTTCCTCCCTTTTCTGCCGGTGTTGCCGACACAGATATTGCTTAACAATATTCTGTACGATCTTTACGAAGTGCCAATCTCGTTAGATGAAGTAGACCAAGAAGAACTTCGCAAGCCTCGGATTCTGAACATGAACTTTATCCGCAATTTTATGCTGGTGATAGGCTCCATCAGTTCGTTGTTTGATTTCCTTACCTTTTACGTCATGTTGGTCGTGTTGAACGCTAATGAGGCATTGTTCCAAACTGGCTGGTTTGTCGAGTCCTTATGTACCCAAATTTTGGTTATTTTTATCATCCGTACTCGTGGCAGTCCATTCAATAGCCGCGCCCATCTGATTCTGGTGTTGACATCGCTCACTGTAGTGGCTGTCGCAGCGGCATTGTCTTTCACCCTTGCAGGGACGTATTTCGGTTTCGTGCCACCACCAGCCCAGTTTTATGCCACCCTGGCGATGATGGTGGTGGTCTATCTGGCAATAGTCGAAGTGACTAAAAGAGTGTCTTACTGGGCAATAAAAATATAAGTTTTTCAATTACCCTTAATAATGAAGCGGGTCAACAACTTTCGCGCACTCATAGCCATGTTGGCTTTACACTCGGGGCAATACCAACGAGCCGGAAGCTGAGGGAAATATTTGCATTTAATCGCGTCAGTCGGAATAGTCAATTCCCCTAATGTCTAAATAAAAATCATTGCAGTGAGTTGAATTTTTCTGTTTGGGATTAATTTTCATTCAAGTACTCAGTCTTATACCCTGCCTGTGCAACGCCAACCACTGTATTGCGATAATCGGTATGCCGGATTCGATCTTGCCATTTTCCAGCATTTTATAGGCTTCCTCGAAGGGTACGGTATAGACTAGAATATCTTCGTCTTCATGATCCAAGCCGTGAATGCCGCCGATTTGGGTACTGTCTACCCTGCCATAAAATAGGCTGATTTGCTCCGATGAACCACCCGGTGTGGTGTAAAAGCAGTTGATTAGCCTTAATTCTAGAATGTCACACCCCGCTTCTTCTTTTGATTCGCGGTGAGCGACTTGTTCAGGGGTTTCGCCTTCATCAATTGCACCAGCGACGATTTCCACCAGCCACGCCCGATCCGTGTTTGCCATTGCGCCGACCCGAAATTGTTCAAGCAAGACGACCTTATCAGCATCGGGATCGTACAATAAGACTGCCACACAATTATTACGGCGGAACAGTTCGCGGCTGATCTCCCCGCTCCATCCGCCCGCAAATAAGGTATGTTTAACGCGGTATTTTTCCATGACGAAAAAACCGTCGTAAACCAGCTCTTTGCCGATGATTTCAAACTTTCTTTCCATTATTTTCTTTTGTATTCAATTCTGTAGATCAAGTCGGCATGGTCATCGGAAACCAATAAGCTGCCGTCCGGCATGTCCAAAATATCGACCGGCCTTCCCAACACTTCGTTGGTTTCAGTTAGCCATCCGCTGATGAAGGCTTTATCCGAAACCGGTTTGCCATCCTTGAATTTGACCCATATCACCTTATAACCATCCGGTTGGGTGCGATTCCAAGAGCCGTGTAGCGCCACAAACAATTGGTTTTGATAATTGGCAGGAAATTGTTTGCCGCGATAAAACCGCAAGCCTAACGGTGCGTTGTGGGCGTTATACGTCCAAACTGGGGGAATAAATTCGCGGCAGGACTTTTCATTGCCAAATTCGGGATCAGGAATCTTGCCACCATGACAATAAGGGTAGCCGAAATGGTCGCCTATTTTTGACCATTGGTTCAGTTCTTCGGGCGGCGCATCGTCACCCAGGTAATCCCGGCCATTTTCATTGAAAAATAAGGCGTTCGTTTCGGGTTGCCAGTCAAAACCGACGGTATTTCGGATACCTGTGGCAATGATTTCAAAACGGCTGCCGTCTGAATTTAACCTTATCAATGACCCATAAGGCTTATCGGGCTTACAGTTATTGCACGGCGCACCAATGGCGGTGTAGAGCTTGCCGTCCGACCCAAAGCGCAGGTATTTCCAGCCATGGTGCTTGTCGGAAGGGAATTTATCGTAAACTACAACAGGTTTTGGTGGCGTGTTCAGGGATTTGGTAATGCCGTCATACCTAATAATCCTATTTATTTCAGCCACATACAATGCGCCATCCTTATAAGCCACACCATTTGGCATGTATAAGTCGCTTGCGATGAGATAGTTTTTATCGGCAACACCATCGTGGTTGGAATCTTCGGTCGCATAGACATTGCCGGATGCGCCCGTGCCAACAAATACAATACCGTTGTCGCCTAACGCCAGGCTACGTGCATTCGGTAGATTGTCGGCAAACACGGATAGCTTGAACCCGTCCGGTACATGTAGGTGTTTTAGCAGGTTTTGATGGTTTCCAGGTTGTGAAAAGCCCAAACCTGTGTTAAATAAAAGCGAAAGTATAAGCGTGGTTTTGGCTAGGTTCATCGAAATTTCCTCCTCAACTAAACTTATGGTCATAATATCATTCTAAACGGGTGTTGATTTCACATATTCAATCCCCATAACGGCATTACAACACAACAAAGAGGTCACACCATGATGCGAATTTTACTGTTTTTAGCTACTAACGTCGCGGTAATGATCGTTATTAGCATTCTTTTCAACCTGTTAGGATTAAGCGGTTATGTAAATGCCCAAGGACTTGATTTAGGGGCATTATTGATGATGTCCGCCGTCATCGGCGTGACCGGTTCGGTGATCTCACTGGCAATGTCGAAAACAATGGCTAAGTCTTCTATGGGCGTACAAGTCATAGCCCAACCCCAAAACCAGACCGAAAAATGGCTGGTCGATATTGTCACCAAACAAGCCCAGAAAGCGGGTATCGGTATGCCGGAAGTGGGTATATTTCAAGCACCAGTCGCTAATGCGTTTGCAACTGGCATGAACAGGAACAACGCACTGGTCGCCGTCAGCACGGGCTTGTTGCAAAGCATGACACCCGATGAAGTCGAAGCCGTGGTTGGGCACGAAATAACGCACGTTGCCAACGGCGATATGGTGACGATGGCCTTGATGCAAGGCGTACTCAATACCTTTGTTTACTTCTTCGCCACTATAATAGGTCACGTCGTAGATCGCGCTTTATCAGGCAATGATGAACGCAGTGGCGTTGGCATGGGCTATTACTTAGTACAAATGATTGCCCAAATCGCGTTGGGATTCCTGGCATCTATGCTGGTCTGCTGGTTCTCACGTTATCGTGAATTCCATGCCGATGCTGGTGGCGCGAATTTGGCGGGAAAGGAAAAGATGATTGGTGCCTTACGTGCATTGCAGCGCGGTCATGAAGCAGAAGAATTACCTGGACAATTCGCCGCTTTCGGCATCAACGGCGGTGGCATACAAAAACTGTTCATGACCCATCCACCTTTGGAAGAACGTATTGCCGCTTTGCAAAACGCCAAATAATTCCAGTTTTGCTGATTGCCGGACAGTAATCTGTCCGGTGCTTCTCTTAGAGCCTGTTCAATAACTGCCTATATAGTCCATCTTCCCAACTTCCACGCCGTTATGACGCAAAATTGCATAAGTTGTGGTGATGTGGAAATAGACATTGGGTAGCACAAAGTCAAGCAAATAAGGCTGACCTAAGAAGCTGATTTCTTTGCCGCGCAATTTCAACATCACGATGCGTTCTTCGTTGCCGTTAATTTGCTCTGCACTGACAGATTGCAAAAAAGCGATAGTTTTGGTGATTCGTGCTTGTAAGTCGGCAAATGTGGTTTCATTATCTTCATAACTGGGTACTTCCAAGCCTGCAAGCCGAGCCGCGCAGCCTTTCGACATATCCGTAGCAATTTGCACTTGCCGACTTAGCGGCAACATATCGGGAGCTAGACGAGCATTAACAAAGATGGACGGATCAATTTTTCTCGCCTCAGCATGAGCGACCGCTTTGTTAAGTAGCACGGATAAGTTACCTAACATACGGATAAAAACTGGGATAGAGGCTTGGTACATATTGAGTGACATAATGTTCTCCAGGTAACGGCAACGAAATCTCTCTCTTTGAGAGAGCGCTAGGGTGATGGGCGCTTTTTACGTTTTCAACGCCAATTATTGTTCTAAAAAATCGTCAAGATAGCACGAAGTAAAATCTTGCTTTGCTGCTAAGGCCTTATCTTGGTTAGTGTTATAACCCCACAACGCAAAAATTAGTTTAACACTTGCTAGCCCGTCATTTTTCAAAACATTAAGCAATGTCGGTAGCCGGTCTTCCACAAAAACCAGAGTTTCGTCGGGATGGGTTTTTAAAAGCCCTTTTAATACCTCAACCTTGCTCATATTACGATCCAGCCCGAAAATTTGCTGGTCTGCTAGATTAATTGCATTAGCTTTGAGAATTTGTTTGACGAAACGTTCCTGTTTAGTAGTGACCACAAACCAATGTCGTTCTTCAAGCTGGCGTAATTTTTCCGCCACGCCATCAAATAAAGGATTCATATTAAGCCAATCAGCCAAATCGTTAGCAATCCAAATATCTCTGGTTTCGCCAAATAATGCTTTCAAATCGTCAACGGTGATTTTACTATCTTTTATTAAGTTATTAATTTTATTGCCATAATCACTGTAAATAGACTCGATTGATTCTTCTAAATACAATAGGCGCATGGTCAAAATGGCTTCGTAGCCCGTTTCAATAATGGGTCTGATTGCCCGGAAGCGAGCTATCATCTCTTGCGGAACAACATTGGGCATGTCATCCCAAATCTGGGCGGCGGCTTTCCAGCCCGTAATCGCCGTTTCAACCGCGCTATCGCAGATAACGCCGTCAAAATCCAGTGCATAAATAATCGAATTGTTCATTTTTGGGCTAACAGTAACTAAGCGTGAGAAATAGCCTCTTGTAACTGGCGGACTAACGAGGTGTGAAATAGGGTAATTCAGCTACACTATAAGAAGATTGTTTTTCATGAATTATTAGCACCTTAAAACGTTTTAGGAGAATAAAATGCGTAAACTATTACTGCTTTGTACGGCTTTGTTTGCACTAACAGCCTGTGAACAAGAAAAGCAAGCCTTGGCTACTGCGGGTAAGGCACCTAAACAGATTATCGATAAAACAACGGACGACATCAATAAAGCGACAGCACTTGCCGCTGAAAGAATGAAAGCCGCCGAGAATGAAGCCAATCCAAAAGCTGTGGAAAAATAATCTTAAAATCTTGGTTTGAATATTACATTCACAATTGGTAGAGCTATTTGTCGATATTTTTAGTCACTTGCGACGTTTCGCACAGCCTTTGCAGATGGCAACATTGATTTTCGGTGTTCGAGTCTCTGGACTATGACCACTGGCGAACCCCAATAATGCGCGCGTAGGTGTTGGGGGTTGGTCATTGTGTCACGCCATTAGACCACAACCATCTTTATATACGGTTTGCTTATGCCTTCAATTTTAAAAGAGGAATTAAGCTCTTTCCCCCAACGCGTTGCGATTTCAACTTCTTCTGTTCGGCCAGCGTCATCTAACAGTATTACGCAACCTGATGTTAATCGATCCTTCATAATGGGTACTAAACCATGCCGTCCACCCTTAGTATTAGCAGGAGGGCCGTCACAGATGACTAGGCAAAAATTAGCAGGCATTTTTTCTAACGGTGCATCGTACCAACTGAAATCACCATAATCTCTGAGAGGCTTGGTGGATAGGATTACCGAGTCAAGCTGGTAATTGTCCAAATATTTTTGTACTCTTACGGCCCATTCAGGCGTGTGTTCAAGTGCCCAATGCTGATGACCGCGCTTCTTGGCAACAGCTCCGAGCAAGAGTGTGGACAAACCAGAGCCACATTCCAATACAGGTCCTTGCGTATTCAAAGCATGGTCAATGCAACAGGCAAGATATTCATCTAAAGCACTCCAAGACTCATTACCCCAGCCGTATATCAAATCATTGAGTGTTTTATTTCCAGGTTGTGTGCAGGCACTGGGATCTTTTATGAAATGTTTCATGGCTCGTTTGAAAACGAAATCACGATGTATTTGACGAAGATGGCTTCGGACTTGCGCTGGTAAGACTAATCTTACTATCGATAGTAGTTGATTCATTGTGATTCTCTTTTAGCCTAAACTTAAAAAACGCTCGAATAAAAATAGGAAACCTTTATAAACTTAAAAATCTTATCATCATCCCAGATGAGATAAGGTTTTTAGAGCTTCCTTATAATTGAATTATAAAAAACATATTTACTTATACTTCGAGACCTTTGCACAAACAGCAGAAACTCCGGCTGACTGGTCAAAAGCCGATTTTTTTGAATTGGCATTCACCTTAATGGGCGGTATTCGGCTGAAATACGCATTTATCTCGCCATTTTTCATAAACCCTTGGCTATTTTTCGCGGTTTT
>NZ_CBAROL010000054.1:0-9148 GCF_964779595.1 Methyloglobulus sp. | reverse complement strand
GAGTCAAGTAGAGGCTGTCATGCAAAAACTTAATCACAGACCACGAAAAACGCTAAACTACAAAACACCCCATGCGGTATTTTTTGGCGTCGACAAACGACAAGCCGCATGAATACTAGAATTGCACTTCAGAGTTGAATTCGCCATTTGTTCTTTTATCATGACTTCTCCCAGTGCGATTAAAAAGGGTGAACAGCAAGGCTAAACAAACAGGGTGAAACGTTAGATTATTGATGCCCAAACCCTTTAATAGTACTGGTAAATTTGCCGAAATACCTAAGGATGTGTAGTGCTATTGGACACTGGGTCGAGTATAGCTGAGTACCTATAATTATCAAATTTCTTTCTGGTTAAAAAACGCTATTAATTGGTTTTTTAGCAACGATAAGTCTTTGACTGGTAAATTAAAGTTACGATAAACTCAAAATAGCAGCCTTCTCAAGCACGCAAGTGTTGAATGAAGTGGGTGAATCGCGCTGCCGTAGGAAACCCTAGCGTGATTATTCGACCGCCAACTGCTCCACTCGATAATGCCCTTGCTGGTTTTCTCCTAATATTTTGGCTAACCAGGGCAAAACCATTTGCATATCGGTAAGCAATGTCCAAGGTGGATTAATAACGATCATGCCACTCGCCGTCATGCCGTGTTCGTCGCTATCAGGTAGGATGCCTAACTCGAACAACTGGATGTTTTTAATGCCGCTGGACTGTAAAGCACGTTCCATATATTGATTGCGCTTTCTGGCAACGACCGGATACCAAAGGCAATAACAGCCGGTGGCGAAACGTTTGTGCATGGCTTTCAGTGTGTCAACTACAGTTTGATACTCATTTTTAATCTCATATGAAGGGTCAATCAATATCAAACCGCGATTTTCTTTGGGCGGCAACAAGCCTAAGCTGTCTTTTAGGCCATCGGCACGAAAGTCTTTGATGCGCTTATCTTTTTTAATGAAGTCGTTTAAAAGTCTGGATTCCGCCGTGTGCAGCTCGTAAAGAAACAAGCGGTCGTTATCGCCTAACAATTGACTGGCGATTAAGGGAGAGCCTGGATAATGGCTTAATTGCTCGGAATAGTTGAAATTTTTGACGAGATTGACGTAATCGGCCACGCAAGCAGGCAAATCATCACGTTGCCATAAGCTGCCAATACCACCTAGAAATTCCTGGTTTTTCTGCGCTTCGTTGCTATTTAGCTTGTAATCACCAGAGCCAGCGTGGGTATCAATGTAGCAAAGCGGCTTATCTTTCGCTTTCAGGTATTTCAGCGATTGAATTAAAACGATATGCTTTAGAACATCGGCGTAGTTACCGGCATGGTAAGCGTGTTGGTAACTTAACATCTATGGGGTTA
The DNA here is from genome assembly GCF_964779595.1 of Methyloglobulus sp. NCBI lineage: Bacteria > Pseudomonadati > Pseudomonadota > Gammaproteobacteria > Methylococcales > Methylococcaceae > Methyloglobulus > Methyloglobulus sp. The sequence goes on along the minus strand of NZ_CBAROL010000054.1, from coordinate 7,794 downwards.
TCAGGGGTTCAAGGTGGCTTTAGAACACTTTATCGACGATGGTCATACCAATTTCAAAGGTAATCAAGCCGATGATTATCCATTCCAAGGTCAGGGAATGCCGATGTTTTTGCTCATCAGCCAGCATTTCAAAGAGTTCATGGATGGTTTCCAGTTTTTTGGATAATACGTCGGTACGCGGCGTAACTTCCAAATATTTTGCGGCGGTAGTGTAGTAATCTTCATATTCTGGATACTCCCAAAAGAAATCCGGCTTATCCAACAAGTCATAATTCAAGATAATATCGCTTTTGGTCAAAAACAGTTGTCCGCGTATTTTAGCGATTTCTTGACGGCTTAATTTGATTTTGCCATCTTGCGCCAAAGATCTTGGAATATAACTGGTATTGTTGATGGTGGTGATGGCATTGGTTTCAAATGATGCCAGCTTGATGGATTGCGCCATACCGTGAGACAAGGAAAACAGCACAATAGGGTCAGAGGATTCGATTTCGATATGATCCTCAATAATACGCGTCTGCGGACAGTCTAGGGCGAAAGTAAAGTTATCTTCCTCAATCACTTTCAGCGGATTTTCATCATGATCCAATAGAAGATCATGAATTTTATGCTGTTGTTCTGGGGTGATATTCCAGTGTACCACTGCACCGTAAGCAAATATCATCGACCAAGCCTCATTATCCTCAATCAGCAACGCTCCTTTTATAATCCGTATCAGGCTGGTTTCCGACAGAATTTTAGACAGGGCGCTAATGTCAAAGCTTTGTGCCAAGCAATAGGCGACGCAACGTTTGACGGCTTGAGATTCAGACATAGCTGACGATAATGCTGATATAAATGGACATTAGTTTTCGGCGATTTTGACCAGCCATCCTTGCGCCGCCTTACATGGATTATATTTGGCATCAATTTTGACATCAATACGCGCCGCTGTATTACGTAAAGAATCGGGAATTTTCCCTTTGACCACATAGAAAGGGTCTTTAAATTCAGTTTTAATGTCTACCGGTTGCTTCTTGACCATGACAGAAACGACCTTAGGATTGTCGATATTGAACACCACAAAAGAAAACTCAGAACCAGGTGCAACCGTCGCCAAATGAGCGGGTTGAATTTTGTCCAGGCGCGGATGGATGCAATTGACATCACTACCGCCGCTCCCGCCACCATGACCGCTGTGATCCATTGCGGCGTTGGCATCAACCAAAAAAAGGGTAAACAGGGCTGACAGTACGTGTAGTTTTTTCATTAAGTTACTCCTCTGGTTTTGGGGTGGCGACAGCATAGGCTGGTCTGGATTATACCTACGATGTACTAACAATGAAATTATCTGTAGCGATAGCTCTTAAGCACTCATGTGTTCACAGTACATTCGCGTAATCTTGCTCCAATTGCCGAAAATTCATCGAGGTCATAAAGCGGCTAAAACTTAGCCATGCTGAAAGCCCCATCAAATCGGTAAACTGCGGCGGCAAAAAGCGTGGTGCGATTACCGTGCCTTCTTCAACCAAATCCACCAACACTTTCATGTCTTCAATCATGGTCTTGCCACAAAACAACAAGGGAATGCGGTCTGGTTTGCCTTTGCTTACCGCAAGCCGCATGAAGTTATAAGTCAATACAAAACCTTTGATGTAGGTCAGGTCTTTGGTAAATGGCAAGCCTTCGGGTGTGCTGCCCCTAAAAACACGGCTGCTGATGATATAGCTTTCATCCTTATCTAAGCCTTTCGCTACAAAAAAATTGAAAATATCAATAAAATTAGCACCTTCTTCTGCAAGCGTTATGGCGCGAACGCGATTGATTAAGCGCATGAGCCGATTAGGGGTGGAGCTGAAAGTGAGTATTTCCATCAACACAGCCAAGCCTTCTTGGGTGACCGTCGCCGATGGTGGGCCTTTGCCTAGAAACGTGCAATAAGGTTGCGCCAAACCATTCAGCGTAGTACCTAAATGCACCCAAATTTCATGGACTTCCAGAACCCGTAAGTCCCGCATATTGAACAAAGCATCAGCACGCAGCTTGATGTAATCCGTGCCAGCAGCAGCATCTGCGATAATGCCGTCACTGAGCATTGCGCGTAAGCTATTGCCGGGCAACGCCGCTTCGATTTTTTCGTTAAGGATGGCTACTGCATCCGTTGCAGCGATGGTTTTGGGTTCTTCAGCAAGAAAATCCAGCTTTAACAATTGCGCTAAGGTTTCTTCCATCATGCTGCCAAGCCCAGCAATGGTGGGGTCGCCGACATGGAAAACATCCTGCGATGAACCGTACAATTCTTGCGAAATATTGGCAAAGTTAACCTTCCCCCTGGATTCAAGCATGGTTACCACATCCTGATATTCTCGGCAAATCCGTCGCATAATCACACTGAGCGGATTAAGTTGCCCTAGTTTGCGGACAAGATCCCGTTCGATTTGGTAAAACTCCTGTTTTTTATCCTCTGGGTCGAAGCCTAATGACCGTCCCTGGTAGTATTCTGGGGTAATTTCTGGCAGTTTTTTACAGTGGTTGGCAAAAAAAACCTGCTTGATGCTGTCATCCCATTTAATCGCATCCAGAATACGGATGGGTTGTTGTGCTTTAACAATCCGGTCAGAAAGTGTTTTGACCTCGGTGAGGTAAGCCGATGGCGGTGGTGTTATGTAGGTGTTCTTGGCGTGCATTTATCATCCAAGGTTAGGCAAAGTTACGATAATCTATTGTAACCACACGCGGCAATAAAATGCACACTATCAAAATGGCTTTTTATTCACCATCTATTCCCATGCCATTAATTTGTTTGATCTTTCAGTACAGGCGCTTGATCGGTCAGCAAGGTGGCTTTGGATGTTGTTGTATGTTTTTAGGTTTTATAGTATTTTGTAGCTAGTGCTAGGCTATCACCGTAACTTAAGTGTCTAGCTACTATCACTAATATTGTTTGGTCAGTGTAGGCACACAAAGGGGATAAACATGGCGGAAATCGCGGTCAAGCCGATACTTAATTACATCATCGACTGGGTGCAGGCACGGGTTAATGAGCGGACTTCTTGGGATGGAGTTACCATTATTGTCATTAGCATCATAGCGTTAATCGCTACACCGTTGGTTAAATACGCTGGGTGGATAGGTTTGTGTTACGGCGCTTGGACATTGTGGAAAAGAGAAAAAATATAATAACAGTTTTTATTAACCTTATTGCGTTCCCATTTTGGGTGGCGCGAGTTTAACCTTGGAGGTCATAATCATGGCAACAAAAGAAGAATATTTAGCAAAATTAAAAACCCAACTCGATAGCTGGCAGGTAGAAGTGGATGCATTGGAAGCCAAAGCAAGCGATGCAATGGATGATATGAAGCCAGAAATAGATGCACAAATTGCCAATTTAAAAGTTAAGTTTGCTGAAGGTGAAGGCAAATTCAACGAATTGGCGGATGCCACTGAAGAAGCTTGGGAGGAATTGAAGGTTGATGCAGAGGCTAAATTTAACGAGTTAATCGGTGATTTCAAGGAAGATTTAGAAGTTGTAGCTACCGAGGCGAAAGGTCTGTTCGCAAAGATCATGTCTATTTTCAAATAACACTTTAAAATCAAACGGCTATCTTTTTGTGGCTGTTTTTTTACTAAGTTGTTTATCCTGCTTAACCTTACCATCCAAGGCACATAAAGGGCGATTTTAAAATCCTCCTTCATGTTGTCTTGCTCGCTGTCAAAGCGTTTTTCGGAGTGACAAACCTAGGTTTCTCACTCCGTTCCTATCAATCAAGTTGCTAGTTTAACCCATTCCAAATGGCTTATTACCCACTCATCTTTTGGGTAAGTTTCAAAAATCGCTCATACCGCGTCATGGCTATGTTGCCATCTTCTGCTGCCGTGCGTACAGCACAGCCTTTGTCTTGGTCGTGGCTGCAATCATTGAACTTGCAGTTGTCTGAAAAAGGCTGGAATTCCCGATAGCCTTGAGCTAATTGTTGCCTGTTCAAGTCCGCCAGCCCAAAAATCGCTACGCCGGGGCTGTCGATTAAATCCCCTCCGTTGTCGATATGGTAAAGCGTTGCGGCAGTTGTGGTGTGCCGTCCGTGTTTGGTGGTTTCGGAAACGGTATTCGTCCTTAGATTCTTATCTGGGATCAATGCGTTAGTGATGGAAGATTTTCCAACACCAGATTGCCCCGTAAACACGCTGACTTGGTTTTGCAATGCAAGTTTAAGCTCTGTTAACCCCGTTCCTGTTTTTGTGCTGACCCTATGTATTTGATAATCCAGGTTTTGATAGATAGCGAGTTCTTGTTCTAGGGTTTCTGATGGGTCTAAATCGACCTTATTGAGTATCAAGGCGACATTGATTTCGCTGTTCTCGCACACCGCCAGATATTGGTCAATGAGCAAGAAATCACAATAGGGTTCGACGGCAATGACGACGAATACCGTATCAATATTGGCAGCAACTGGGCGGATTTTGTTGTTTCTGGCCGGTCTAGCGAGCAGCGAACGTCGTGGCAGTATGGACTCAATACGACCTTGATCTGGCGCGGATAGTGACCATAACACCCGGTCACCAACAGCTACCGTTTCCAGTTTTCTCAGCGTTTGGCAGAGGATAATTTTATCGTCATGTTCTACTGCAATGCCTTGCCCTAAATGCGCGATAACCAAGCCTTCCTCACATAACGAGGGCGCGGGACTTTCCTTAGAAACGATCACGCGCCCTTGTTTGCTCATGGCTTACGCGGACTGCATTTTGGTTTCCAAATGGGCTATGCGGATGGCAGCGGGTGGATGGCTGTAATGGAATGCAGAATACAAGGGGTCTGGTGTCAACGTGCTGGCGTTTTCTTCATACAGCTTCACTAGGCCGCTAATCATTTTGGTGGCTTTGGCATTGCTGGCTGCAAAATCGTCGGCCTCAAATTCAAATTTACGCTGGAAATACGCGCTGATAGGCTGCATAAAAAACGTGAAAACGGGCGATACCAGCATGAACAATAACAGCGCGGCAGCATTTGATGGCTGTTCTACGCCTAAGCCATTATAAAACCACGGTTCATTAATCAACCAGCCCAGGATTGCCAAGCTAATCAAGGTTATAATCGATGTTGCAACCAGCATTTTGATGACGTGTTTGCGTTTGAAATGCCCCAGTTCATGTGCCAAAACCGCTTCAAGTTCTTCTTCATCAAGCGAATTTACTAAAGTATCGAAAAATACGATGCGCTTGTTGTTGCCGAGTCCCGTGAAATACGCATTGCCATGACCAGACCGTTTGGAGCCATCCATGATGAAAATGCCTTGGCTATTAAAACCGCAACGGGCAAGCAAACCCTGAATCCGGTCTTTCAATGAACCTTCCTGCATCGGCGTAAATTTGTTGAACAAAGGTGCGATTACAGTAGGGAACAGCCAACTCATCAGTAGTGAAAAGCTTATGATAATAGCCCAAGCCCACAACCACCATGTCGAGCCCACGCTATCCATCACCCACAGTATCAAGGCTAATATTGGAAAGCCAATGGCTGCACCAAGACCTAATTGCAAAAGCATATCTTTGATAAATTGCTTCGGAGTGCTTTTATTGAAACCATATTTCTCTTCAATAACAAAGGTTTGGTATAAGCTGGTGGGGATGTCGATTAAAGTCATCACCAGAAAAATCGTCGCTAATGCGGTAATTCCAGCAAGCATAGGTGAAACAATGTGACCCGCCCAGAATACGAATGCAGCATTGATGCCACCGCCTAATGTCATCAACAGCAAAACGACGATGCCGATAATGCTATCTATGGTGCCTAATTTGCCTTTCTCGATGGTGTAATCTGCCGCTTTTTGGTGCGCTTCTAAAGAAACACGGTCTTTGAACGCATCTGGCACCGCAGAACGATGACTAGCAACATGGTCTGACTGGCGTTTTGCCAGCCAGAATTGAACGGTGTAACAGATAAGCAATGCGAGCAAAAAAATAAGTGTAAAGCTGTTCATGAGTTAGAATCTTCAGGTTAAGAACTAGGTGTCGATATAGGCAAATGCTACACTAACTATCGTCCAATTAATATAACGGAAAAATCAAATGGCACAAGATGCCCAAAACCTGATCTGGATCGACCTGGAAATGACTGGCTTAAACCCCGACACTGACTTGATTATCGAGATCGCCACCGTCATCACCGACAAAAACCTGAACATCCTCGCCGAAGGCCCGGCCATTGCCGTGCATCAACCCGATGCCGCCTTGTTGGCGATGGACGACTGGAACCAAAAACACCACGGCGAATCGGGCTTGATTGACCGAGTCAAGGCTTCCAAAACCAATGCGGAAGCCGCCGAGGCCATGACCATTGCATTTTTAGAGAATTGGGTGGCTGGACGGGTTTCCCCCATGTGCGGCAATACCATCGGGCAAGACCGGCGCTTCTTGGTCAAGTACATGCCCAAGCTGGAGGCTTACTTCCATTACCGCAGCATTGATGTCTCGACGTTAAAGGAATTGGCAGCACGCTGGGCACCCAACCTAAAAGACGGCTTCAAAAAAGAGACCAAGCATGAAGCCTTGGCGGATATTATTGAATCCATTGAAGAATTGCGGTATTACCGGGAGCATTTTATTAAAGCTTCAGGTTTGTAGGTACGGCTACAGGGCTGATTTTTTACCCGTTGCACATGGTATAATTTTGCCTAGTTTGGGACGATTATTTTCATTTTGGAGAAAAAACCATGTCCACCATTACGTTTGATACCCACAGTTTTGTAAAAAAACTTAAAGCGGTAGGTTTCTCGGAAGAACAGGCCGAGGTATTTGCCAGTGAACAAGCCCGTCTAATTGAAGATAATTTGGCGACCAAAAAAGATTTAGTCGAACTTGAAAACAATTTACAACGCGACTTGCGCGAACTGGAATACCGGATCATCATCAAGTTGGGTGGGTTAATGGCTGCATCCATTGCAGTTGTCGCTACACTGGTTAAGTTGCTTTAGTTAAAGGATAAGCAAACAACAAAACAATTTTCCCACACTGCCGAACTGGAAGCGTATTTCCATTACCGCAGCATTGATGTCTCGACCTTAAAAATGCGCAAACCAGCTAGACGATAAGTAATCGTACTAATTGGATTTTTTCAGGTTACCGTAAATAATATGTTTAACTGAGATGTTTTTTGGAGAACTATCAATGGAATTTAATATTTTTGCAGGTGCGCGCCGAATTGTGTACCTCATTGCGGGGCTTGTTATGGTATACGCACTATATTTTTACATATCCTATCCACATGAGATACAAAGAAGCTATTCATATCACGATGGCGTATTTAAACGTGAACCGGTGCATTGGGATGATTGCGGGAAAGGCATGAATTATTTTTATGCCTATACCAAGTCAGGCCACTATGTACGCATCAACTTATGTCCAACAGAAAGAGTGGTATATTTCAATAAATCAACCAAAGAAGGGGGAGGGATATGGAGAAAGGTAGTACCCACCACTTTTATAACCAACGGCATGGATTATGAAACCAGTAAAAGAATTATTGATGGTGTTAAACAAGCATTTCATTTCTCACCGAAAGATGAGGAATCCATAGAACAACAAGTGGCTAATCACAACCATGAAATTCGGCAAATGATAATAAAAGACTTCAGCATTTTCTTGGGGATACTTTGCTTGTTTGTGTCCTTGGTAGATACCGTCTTAAAACCCAAGTGTCAAGGCTTATTTTACTGCGAAAAGAGGATCAAAAGGTTCGCCTGATTTCAAGATAGCAAAGCTAAGATGAATGAGTTTACGCATAGCGGCGCAGGCGATAGCCTTACCATTCTTGCCATT
>NZ_CBAROL010000053.1:0-9228 GCF_964779595.1 Methyloglobulus sp. | reverse complement strand
GGCAATGAAGCCAGCGGTTTGGCTTATAGTATCTTCTTTGATGTGAATTATAACTTTTAAGATAAACACAGATTACTGTGTTTGAGAAGCATAGTTGTTATAAATCAAGAAATCGACTTAGGTTGATCGGCTAAAATAGCCTTTATCCTTTCGCTCATATTGACAGCACCATTCAAGGCTATTTCGACCTTGGGATAAGGACGAACAAGAGCTGCTTGGATTTTTGCTAATAGGCGTTCTGGGTTTAAATCTTCCACCGTAATGGGATGTACAAAACCGTGGGCAGATAATTTTTGAATACGCACATCCTGTTCCGAATTACCAGGGTAAGGGAAGGCCAACCCTGGTGTTTGGGTACTGATGACATCAATTAAGGTATTATCACCGCCAAGGCTGATAGATAAGGCAGACTCCATTAAGCACTGTTTGAAGTTTTGCAGAAACGGGACAATTTTAACGTTTTCACTGGAAACCAGTTCGTTGAGATGGGCGAAATCCGATGCCGTAGTGAAGGATCCAGTCGCAATTAAAAAAGTGTAATCCGGGAGCAAGGGTGCAGTTTTGATCGCCGCTTCTAGCAGATTCTTTCCGATACTGCCCCCACCTTGGCTGACTAAGATTTGTGCAGTTCGGCTTGGTTTGTCAATAGGTGATTTAGTGCCTAAGTAGCCAAGGTAGTAAATTTTGTCCGCAATTTGTGGGGTCAAGGAGAATGTTTCGTCAAAGCAGATAACATTAGGATCGCCACGAATGAATATGGTATGGATGTAATCATTAACCGACTGAACCATGCGTTGTTCTGCCTCTAAGGGTTCTGGTACCAACACTTCGCGGACAAATGAAAAAATGGGGATGTGGCTATTTTGAATCCGTAATTGATGGAAAAGGGCATGAATTTCATTTTTGAATCGGCGGCGACCAAAAGGGAAAAACTCAATGATAGCGGCATCATAAGGCGGGGACAAAAATGCGTCGATATTCTGGGCGCGAATTGTCCAAAGTGCTTCGATACTATATTGATGGCTGGGGTCGTAAAGTTCACCGGTTTGCTCATCAATCAGGATAGTTGGTAAGCGAAGATCACGAAAGCCAGGGTGTTCAATGGTGATGTTGATGTCATGACCACCGTAAATTAAATCGACATCAGCGTGTTGCAACAGCTCGCGGATGACCTGCAAGCTTGCAGTTAAATGACCAATACCAACCAAGCTTTGGCAGTAATAAAGTATTCGGGTTCGATTTTTAGATACCATAACCTTACAATAAAGGAAATAGACTAAGATTACAAAGAAAACTCCTGTTGTTAATTTATGATAAGCGAGCTAAAACAAGAAATTTATCGCAAATGGTAGGTATTACTATCAAGGCGTTACCCACTTTAACAAACAAGTAATAATACTAAATAATGAAAATTACTATCTTTGGAACAGGCTATGTCGGTTTGGTGACAGGTACATGTCTTGCGGAAGTTGGCAATGACGTGCTTTGTGTGGATATTGACCAGGATAAAATAGATAACCTTAATCAAGGGATTATTCCTATCTACGAACCCGGTCTGGAAGACATGGTTAAGGATAACCATCAATCTGGTCGCTTACGATTCACCACTGATGCAAAAATGGCAGTTCAGCATGGCTTATTCCAGTTTATCGCCGTAGGTACGCCGCCTGATGAAGATGGTTCTGCCGATATGCAATACGTATTGGCGGTTGCCAAAACGATAGCAGAACATATGACCGAATACCGTATTGTCGTGGATAAATCGACAGTGCCGGTTGGGACGGCAGATAGGGTGAAAAATCTTATCCAGACCAACCTAAAAGCCAAGGGCGCGGATATTGAGTTCGATGTGGTTTCAAATCCTGAGTTTTTAAAGGAAGGGGCTGCCATCGGTGATTTTATGAAGCCAGACCGTATTGTTATCGGCACTGATAATCCTAGGACAACCGAGTTATTAAAAGCTTTATATACACCATTTACCCGCAGTCATGAGCGCATCATTGCAATGGATGTCCGTTCAGCAGAACTCACCAAATATGCAGCCAACGCGATGTTGGCAACAAAAATCAGTTTCATGAACGAGTTGGCTAATCTGGCTGAACATTTAGGTGCTGATATTGAACACGTCCGCAATGGCATAGGCTCGGATAGCCGCATTGGATATAGTTTTATTTACCCAGGTTGTGGTTATGGTGGCTCTTGTTTTCCTAAGGATGTCAAGGCGTTGGAACGAACGGCAAAGGAGATTGGCTATCAGGCAGAGTTGCTGGGCGCAGTGGAGCGCGTCAATGACAGGCAGAAACACGTTCTTTTTGACAAGATTAGCAAACACTTTAACGGACAGATTAAAGGCAAAACCTTTGCATTGTGGGGCTTATCATTTAAGCCAAAAACCGATGATATGCGCGAAGCGCCCAGTCGTGTGTTGCTAGAATCCTTGATAAATGCGGGTGCTACTGTCCAAGCTTTCGATCCAGAAGCTTTAGAAGAAGCTAAAAGAATCTACGGTAACAAAGCAGGTTTGGTGTTGTGCAAAACCCAAGCGGAAGTGCTCGATAATGCCAATGCACTTTGTGTAGTCACCGAGTGGAAAAACTTCTGGAGTCCTGATTTTGCTCAGTTAAAACTAAAACTTAAAGACTCCGTCGTATTTGATGGTCGCAATCTTTACGAGCCAAAACAGTTAGCGGCTGCTGGTCTTACCTATTATTGCATTGGCAGACCAGTGAATACATAATTTCCAATCATTCCATAGACTTATCAGAGATAAATTTTGAAAATATTAGTGACAGGAGCCGCTGGATTCATCGGCTCCATGCAAGCAATGCGATTGCTGGAGCGGGGCGATGAAGTCGTCGGCATAGATAATCTTAACGATTACTACGATGTCAATTTAAAGCTGGCTAGATTGGCACGCTTAGAAAGCCATCCAAATTTCACATTCATCAAGCTGGATATTGCCGATAGGCAAGCAATGACTGACCTATTCGCCAAAGAGAATTTTCAGCGGGTCGTGCATCTCGCCGCTCAAGCTGGGGTCAGATATTCCATTACCAACCCACATGCTTATATTGATTCCAATATCGTCGGTTTTATGAATATTTTGGAAGGCTGTCGGCACAATCAGGTTGAGCATTTGGTGTACGCATCTTCAAGTTCCGTATATGGCGCAAATACCAAAATGCCGTTTTCAGTCCGCGACAATGTAGACCATCCGGTTTCGCTTTATGCCGCCAGCAAAAAAGCCAATGAATTGATGGCGCACACGTACAGCCACTTATACAACTTGCCAACCACGGGTTTACGGTTTTTCACCGTTTACGGGCCGTGGGGCAGGCCTGATATGTCGCCCATATTGTTTGCAAAAAACATCATGCAAGGTAAACCGATAGATGTGTTCAATTACGGCAACCACAGGCGTGATTTCACTTACATCGACGATATTGTTACGGGTGTGACCAAAGTACTAGACAAACCTGCACAAGCAAATCCCAACTGGTCTAGTGAAAATCCCGACTCTGGCACTAGCACCGCACCCTACCGTGTCTACAATATCGGGAACAATACGCCTGTACAATTACTCGATTTTATTGCTGCACTGGAAACTGCCATCGGCAAAACAGCCATCAAGAACTTATTGCCCATGCAGCCTGGTGACGTTCCCGATACTTATGCAGACGTATCGGATTTAATCGCTGAATTCGATTACAAACCTGATACATCCATAGAAACAGGCGTTAACGCATTTGTAGAATGGTATAAAGACATGTACAAGGGTTAAAGACCCAAAGAACTGAATGGCGTCGTTACCAACAAAATAAATAGTCAGTAAAGTTAAGGCAGCAATAAAAACAATAGGTTATTGTTAATATGCACTAAAGATAACCTGGAAATTTAATCAAGCAGCATCTTGTTGATATAAATGCTTCTGAAATTCTATGAACAACGAACTGATATTCGCCACGTTGCCTAAAACGTTTTTGGCATCTTCCAGCGAGTGATATTTGTTGGTTAACAAGATAGGCAGTTTTTCTTGATCCAGTTCTTCTACCCCTGTTTCGATGTATTTGCTCAACACAAAATCAATAAATTCCTTTTGTTGGGCATTCAGAAAAGCAAAAATATTGGCTTGGGCTGCTGCAACCCTGGCTTCTCTTGTTATAGGCTTAACATCACTGTTAAAGACATACTCCAGCACATCAAACAAATCGCTTTTTTCTGCATCAATGAGCTTTTGCAGGGTCGATAATTCTTCCTTGCCATAACCTGCTTCGTCTAATTGTTCTAACAAAACTCGTCGGGTCATTGGATTGCTCCAAAGCGTCCGTAATTCTGTTTCACTTTTGAAAAGTTTTGGCAATTCGCCAAACAGGTTGTTTAAGAATTCCTCTGCTGAAATCGGCCTACCGTTGGCACTCCAAAACGAGGTTGAAATCATGGCTTGAATATCTAATTCTTTGCCATTCTTCAACTGTATTTTTACTTTTTTGATGCACACACAAGGCTGCTGTTCGCATTTTATACAAAGTGGTGGCGGTGGTTTTTCACATTCACAAGGTTGTTGTCTGCATAGCTTGCAGGATTTAGGATTTGCAACTTCGCAGACACAGGGATTTTCTCCACATTTGGCGCAAGCCTCTTCTTCTAAAGGTTCACCATCCCATTCAGGATCAGCAAAGTGCTTATAGGCATCGACAAAATCGTAAATAGTAAAAAACTCTTTGCCTTCAAATAAACGTGTGCCACGTCCAACAATCTGTTTAAACTCAATCATAGAATTGACTGGTCGCAACAAAACAATATTGCGGATATTCAGCGCATCAACGCCCGTGGATAATTTCTGTGAGGTGGTCAGAATAGTGGGGATAGTATTTTCATTGTCTTGAAATTCCCTCAAGAATTGCTCGCCAATTTCGCCATCATTGGCGGTTACACGGACACAATAATTCGGGTCTTTTGATGTTTTGTATTGATTAACCAGATCACGAATGGCTGCTGCATGGTCTTGTGTGGCACAGAAAATAATGGCCTTTTCGTTTTGATTGGCTTCGTCCATGAATACCTGAACGCGCTTTGCCTCTCTTGCCTTAATTTCTATGATTTTATTGAAGTCGGATTCGGTATAAAGTTTTCCTTCTTCAATTTCGCCCTCAATGATTTGGTCATCACTGGTGTATATATAATCATCCAGCGTGGTCTTAATGCGTTTTACTTTAAAGGGTGTAAGAAAACCATCATTGATACCCTCTTTCAGCGAATAGATATAAACGGGTTCACCAAAATAGTGGTAAGTATCTACGTTGTCTTTGCGCTTGGGGGTGGCAGTTAAACCTAACTGAACCGCTGGCGAAAAATAGTCTAATATCCCGCGCCAGTTGCCTTCATCATTAGCACCGCCTCGGTGGCATTCGTCTATGATGATGAAATCAAAATAGTCGGGTGGGTATGCGCCAAAATAAGGAGCGGGTTTGCCTTCCTTATCCGTGCCACTCATAAAGGTCTGGAAGATGGTAAAGAAAATACTGCCATTGGTAGGCACACTGCCTGTTCTCCTGATTTCATCCGGGCTAATCCGCACCAAAGCATCTTCAGGGAAGACGGAGAACGAATTAAAGGCTTGATTAGCCAAGATATTTCTATCCGCTAAAAATAATATCCGTGGCCTTCTGCTGCCGTCGCGTTTTAAGTTCCAGCGGGTTTGGAAGAGCTTCCAGGCAATTTGAAAAGCAATGGCGGTTTTCCCCGTCCCTGTCGCCAAGGTCAGTAAGATGCGGTCTTTGTTGTTGGCGAGGGCTTCTAAGGTGTTTTTTACGGCGATTTCCTGATAGTAGCGTAATTGCCACGTACCGCTTTTATCTTCAAACGGAATGGCAGAAAACTTCTCCCGCCACTCATTTTGCACAGCAAAGGTTTTGTTCCACAGTTCATCAGGGGTCAGGTAATTGGCAACTAAGCCTTCTGCACCGGTCAGCATACAAATGCTGTATAGCTCTTTTCCGTTGCTGGCATACGTGGTTTGTATGTCTAATTTTTGGGCATACAGTTTCGCCTGTGCCACCCCTTCACCTACGCCCAGTTCGTCGCTTTTGGCTTCTACGACCGCGAGCTTTATACCCTTGTAGACCAGCACATAATCAGCGGTGAGTTTTTTGGATCTAACACCGCCCCAGCCACACGCTTTTAACTTAGGATCAATCAATTCTGCTCTGGTTTCGGCTTCGTTCATAATCTTACTTTTTAGATAGCCCTGAAAGGGCTTAATATACCAACGATGGGCATCGCCCTTCGCTACGACAACGCCACGAAACATCCAAGCCCTGAAGGGGCGATATATAGCGTGCTATGGCTATGGCGCGAGTGGATAGTCGGTGTGTATTACGCCCTTTCAGGGCTGGTTATGGGTTCTTTCTTCGATGGGCTATGCCCACCGTTAACAGATGTCGCCCCTTCGGGGCTTTGCAACTCCGCGAAACGCTTCGCTATGGTAACTTCACAAAACCTAGCGCTGAAAGGCGACATAGTTAGTCCCAAACATACCGTTCATCATAGTCCAAATTATATTTTTTAAGAAATGTGCGGTATTCATCCTGGAATGTTTTCTTACCATGATGTTCGTGTTGATTGGTGATATACGCAATCACTGTGTCAATTTCAGTTGGATTGACTGAAAATGCCCCGTAGCCATCTTGCCAATAGAAATTACCGTAATCATCGCCTTTGGTTTTTATCCATTTGGAAGAGTGCGCTTTCAACTCTTCCAGCAGTTTTATCAAGGCTATCTTTTTAGATAACATACACAGTATGTGGATATGGTCGGTATATCCGCCCACTTTTATGACTTGGCAGTCGAGTTTGTTGCAGATACCACCGAGGTAGCTATGCAATTCTGCTGCTACGGGTGGATGTATCAGCGGCTGCCTGTGTTTGGTGCTAAATATGATGTGTACGTAATTTTTTACGAGCGACTGTCCCATGGTTTTATATCATGATAGTTAATGGGGTTAAGCCCTGAACGGGCGATATATCCTAACACAGGGTGCAGCCCTGTGAAGCGTCCAAGTCCCCAAAGCCCTGAAAGGGCGATATATAAGGTGATGTCTGGTGCTGGTGCGATGAATAGACATTGTGTGTTGTGTTGTGTATTACGCCCTTTCAGGGCTGGTTATGGTTGATGGTTTCCTCTCGATGGGCGATGCCCATCGCTGGCAGATGTCGCCCCTTTGGGGCTTTGTAATGTATTCAGTTCATCCAAGCCCTGCAAGGGCGATATATACCAACACAGGGCGCAGCCCTGTGCAGCGTCCAAGCCCAAAAGCCCTGCAAGGGCATAATACGTCAGCGATGGGCAACGCCCTTCGCCTATGTAACACCAGGAAATCCAAGCCCTGAAAGGGCGGGATATAAGGTGATGTAGGGTGCGAATGAATAGAATGAATAGGCATAGTGTATTACGCCCTTTCAGGGCTTATTATGGTTGATGGTTTCCTATCGATGGGCGATGCCCATCGCTGGCAGATGTCGCCCCTTTGGGGCTTTGTAACGTGTCCAGTCCATCTAAGACTGAATGGGCTTAATACGTCAGCGACGGGCAACGCCCTTCGCCTACGTAACACCACGAAACCCAAGCCCTGAAAGGGCGATATATACCAACACAGGGCGTAGCCCTGTGAAGTTCCCAAACCCCAAAGCCCTGAAAGGGCGTAATACGCCAGCGATGGGCAACGCCCTTCGCCTACGTAACACCACGAAACCCAAGCCCTGCAAGGGCGATATATACCAACACAGGGTGTAGCCCTGTGAAATTCCCAAGCCAAAAAGCCCTGAAAGGGCGTGATACGTCAGGTAGATGCCGCCTCTTTGGGGCTGTGTAACTGTCCTGCCCCTTCTGGGTTGTGCAACTCCCCACGAAACGCCTTTTGCAACACACTCTTTTTCAATTCGTCCAAATCATTTAGGTGCTGTTGGTAGATGGCTTCTAATTTTTGGGTTTGGGTTGATAGGGCATCTAGTTTTTGGACTATGGTTTGTTGGTCTTTAAGCGAAGGACAAGGAACAGGTAATTTTTTCAAATCATTTATTGAAAGATTTGGCTGCATCAAAGTATTGACGCGAGCCATTACATATTTAGCAACTCCATAAGTTGTAAGAAAGTAATACAAATAACTCTGATTAATCAATTTTTCATTTGGAACTAAAGCAGCAACACGTTGGTTTATTAATGCACCGTCATAACTCTTAGGAACAACTGCAACTTTTAATCCAGCTGAAATAATTGTCCTTGTTAAAGCTATAACAATATTTCCTTCCCTTACTTGAAAATCCTTTAAAGTGTCTTTGAATATTTCAGGCAAATAATTATCTACTTCTTCTACAAATTTATTCACGCCAACATTTGTAATTTTAATAGATTTGATTGTATTTGTTGATTTGAAGTCTTTGCTTGCAAATGCGTAGCCATTGATAATCTTTGTAATTTCTTGAATGCTTTTTTCTTCCCAATTGCAATTTTCAAACACCGATTGCAAATAACTTTCAAAAAGTTCTTTGGCGTTTTTGAGGTTTTGTTGTGCATTGGCTTTTGCCTTGGCTATGGCTGCAAAGGCTTCATCTAAAATGGCTACTATGCGTTGTTGTTCGGGGAGCGGGGGGAGTGGGATTGATAAATTGTTTAACTGCCCTAATGATAAGTTTTGCTGAGCAGCACCACCTTTTAATTTTTCTATTTCTTCTGAAATATTATTTGAGGTGAAATACTTTGCAAGAAAACTCACCAAAATCCCTGAATCTTTTGCAAGCCTTACTATTGCTAAGGCTTGATTCGTATTTGCAGGAACGATTTCTTCATTCACAATCCCGATTCTACCCAAAGCCCCTGCAATTGAGAAAAGAATATCGTTTACTTTCAGTTGAGACCTTTTAAGTGATTCATGACATTCTTCCGAAATATAAGCCACCTTGTTTGGAATTATTTGACCTGATTCAGTCAGCGATTCTACTTTTATAAAATTCACTCCTTCATCTGTAAATTGAAAACCAAGACTTGTAGGCGTTGTACCTTTTGTAATAACTTCGCAAACCTCCCCCCTGCGTCAGAATAGTTGTCGTCTCAAATTTTTAAAGAAAATAAAATTTGAGCTTAGAGATGAAAACGTATACAAGGTATTCTGAAGACTTTAAAGAGCAAGCGCTGGTAAAGGTTTACAACCGTGGAAATGATCAATCGATTCA
>NZ_CBAROL010000052.1:0-10035 GCF_964779595.1 Methyloglobulus sp. | reverse complement strand
AGAGTCAAGTAGAGGCTGTCATGCAAAAACTTAATCACAGACCACGAAAAACGCTAAACTACAAAACACCCCATGCGGTATTTTTTGGCGTCGACAAACGACAAGCCGCATGAATACTAGAATTGCACTTCAGAGTTGAATTCGCCATTCTTTAAATTACTATTTTTCTACGTCTTTATTAAAAATAAAGGATGCTTTCCATTAGGTTTTAGTTCCTTATTAAGCTGATTTTTTGACATTTAAGTGCTTTTTCATTCTCGTTACCGCAATAGACTATAAAATAAAGCAAAAAACATGCCGAAATAATTCAACATAACGATTAAATTACTGATTCTACTTAAAAACTATATTTTATAGGCCAACCCGTTGATCCAACGATAGCTGGACTGAGAGCAGATGAGAAGTTGAACCGCTGACCGGCAAATCTTATGCCGGGATGACAATCTTTGAAAGCTGATTTGACGAAGTAATGAGTTTTTGATGTGACAGTGCCAGTCGCAATATGACATATATTGTCAGCTTATTTATCGGACTTATATAACTCACGGATAAGCTAAGAAGCTCTCTCAAATCAAGCTTATCTGGGATTTCTTTAGATAAAAGGGGCGGTATCCATTACCGCTAAGTTGTATCGAGCAGTCCCTTCTATAAGGGAAAAAGATAAGTTTGGGTTTTTAGGAATTCCAGGTAACTTTCAACAATTGGCTAAGTAACCCCTGATTAGGCCCTTCCATGACCGAAGGAATCCATTTGTACATAAAGCCAGCCGCTCTATTCACCTTTAACCTTCCTTTCCAATTCAGCACGGCTGATGTGGCGGACATCTTCGCCCTTAATCATGTAGACCAAGTGTTCACAAATATTGCAAGCATGGTCGCCTATGCGTTCCAGTGAGCGCACAGTCCACAGGACGTTGATAGTACGGGTAATATTTCTAGGGTCTTCCATCATGTAGGTGATCTGCTGCCTGATGATGCTAGCATATTCACGGTCTACGTTTTCGTCCCTGCCCGTGATGGCGGGTACTTGTTCGACCGTCATCCGCGCAAACGCATCCAAGGCATCGTGCAACATAGCCTTGACCAAATCGGCTATATGCTGGATTTCGTAATACGATTCACTTTTGTTGCCTTCAATGTTGGATAGATGAATTGCCATTTTAGCGACATGCTCTGCCATATCACCGACCCGTTCCAATTCGTTGATGATCCGCAGGACAGTAATCAGTAGCCTCAAATCGAATGCGGTCGGTTGGCGCAGTGCCATGATCTGCATACATTCCCGGTCTAGCACTTTTTCCAGGGCATCAATCTGGTTGTCTTGCTTGATAACCTGCTCGGCCAGTTCTACATCTGAGGTAGTAAATGCCTTGATCGCCTGCTCAATCTGCTCTTCAACCAAGCCGCCCATCGTCAAGACGTGGTTCCGAATATCTTCGAGTTCTTTGTTGAATTGCTCAGAGATATGATGCCCGATATTGGTATTATCCATTTGATTTCTCCTGATTAACCGTACCGACCGGTGATGTAGTCTTCGGTTTGTTTCTTTTTGGGGTTGGTGAATAGTTGGCTGGTGTTGCCTATTTCAATCAATTCACCCATATACATGAATGCAGTATAGTCAGAAACGCGCGCAGCTTGTTGCATATTGTGCGTGACGATAACGATGGTGTATTTTTCTTTCAACTCGTTAATCAGCTCTTCGATTTTGAGGGTTGAAATTGGATCTAATGCCGAAGCGGGCTCATCCAATAGCAACACTTCTGGCTCGATGGCAATGGCTCTGGCAATCACCAAACGTTGTTGTTGTCCGCCGGATAAACCCAACGCGTTATCATTTAAACGATCCTTAACCTCATCCCAAAGCGCCGCACCTCTTAAGGCACTTTCTATGGTTTCGTCCAGCGTTCGTTTGTCATTGATACCTTGTATCCGTAAACCGTAAGCGACGTTTTCAGCAATAGACTTAGGAAAGGGATTGGGTTTTTGGAACACCATTCCTACACGTCGCCGTAAAGCCGCTACGTTGACCGATTTGTCATATATATTTTCATTATCCAGCAAAATCTTGCCGTCGATTTTTGCACTATCCACCAGATCATTCATACGGTTAATGCAACGCAGCAGGGTGGATTTACCACAGCCACTAGGTCCTATATACGCAGTTACCCTTTTTTTGGGTATATCCATACTGACGTTATGCAAGGCTTGCTTTTGTCCATAATGCAGGTTGAGGTTTTCTATTTTGATGGTTATCTCAAGCTGTTCTGAGGCACTATCGCGTCCACGTAAAATGGAATTCATGTCGATTGCGTGGGTACGTGTTTGTTCTGTCGTCACTATTAACCTTCCAATGCCCGATATTTTTCGCGCAAATTATTTCTGATAACAATTGCGGCTAGATTAAGTCCAATAATCACCAAGACCAGCAACAATGCCGTCGCATACACCAAAGGCCGTGCCGCTTCGACATTAGGGCTTTGAAAGCCGACATCATAAATATGAAAACCCAAGTGCATGAATTTTCTGTCCAAATGTACGAACGGCATATTGCCGTCCAGCGGCAAGGTGGGCGCAAGTTTAACCACACCGACCATCATTAGCGGTGCAACCTCTCCCGCAGCCCTGGCAACCGCCAAGATCATTCCGGTCATAATGGCGGGGCTAGCCATCGGTAAAACCGTGTTCCACAAGGTTTCAAATTTGGTGGCCCCTAATGCCAGACTGCCTTCTCGTATGGATTTTGGTATACGCGCCAAGCCTTCTTCGGTGGCGACTATGACGACGGGCAAAGTGAGCAGTGCTAGTGTTATTGATGCCCATAATAATCCTGGCGTTCCATAAACGGGTGCAGGGGCAGATTCGGGGTAAAACAGCTTATCAATATTACCACCCAGAATATAAACAAAAAAGCCCAAGCCAAACACGCCATAAACCACAGAAGGCACACCGGCGAGATTGTTGACCGCAATCCGTATCAAGCGTGTAGTAAAGCCTTGTTTGGCATATTCGCGCAGGTAAACCGCCGCGATAACACCAAAAGGCGTGACGATGAGGGACATAATCAACACCATCATGATAGTGCCGAAGATAGCGGGGAAGATACCGCCTTCGGTATTGGCTTCTCGTGGATCATCGGTCAGAAATTCGCCCAGCTTGCTGAAATAATGGCCTATTTTCTGGAACAGGTTCATGTTATTGGGTTGATATATCCTGACGACTTTAGCGACAGGAATAACTACTTCCGCACCACTGTCGGTTTTCGCCACCAAGCTGGCGCTCCTTATTTTTTGATATAAGGTTCTCAGCTGTATTTGGTATTGTTCGTATTGCTTTTTAAGCTCGGTTTTTTCATTTTCAATGGCTGCCTTAGCCGTTTCATCAAGCCGATCTTTTAATTCCAGGCTTCTTCCTTTTAGCCTTAACTGTTCCAAACTGTAATTAATCGCGCCGATTTCTTTCTTTTCCAGATGGGCGATTTCTTCATAAACGGTTAAGGCTTCGTCGATTTTTGTTTGTGCTACAGACCACGCTTCACCATCGCTGGCAAGGGTTTTACTGTTTTCTTTGACCGCGACAAGCTGACCGTAAAAATTGCCCCATTCCCGACGTTCTACCACCATGAGATCGGCAGGTTGGTCTTGGCTTTTAATATTGCTTTCCTGTAACCAGCGAAAATCAGCACCGGTAACGTCACGATTGCCGGTTTTAATCTGATACTGCACCAAGGCTTCTTCATTATCGGCCATTTTATAGCCGGAAATTTTTGCCGCAGCCGCAGGGGTAACGCTGGTGTCTACAATTTCCGCAAAAAGTGTTTTTACCTGGGCGTTATCTTCCTGATAACTGAACCGTGTGACTTGGGTAGGCCAGAAATGACCGATGCCGCGCACGACAATCAGGCCTAACACGCCGACGATCATAATCAGGCAAGCGCTGACCGCAGCCGCATTCAGCCATATCCAGGGTGACCCACTTTTAAACCATGAACTAATCATAATGAGCTGTATTTTTCCCGCAAGCGTTGGCGAATAATTTCTGCCAAGGTGTTGAATACGAAAGTGAAGATAAACAGCACTAAGGCCGCCAAGAATAACACGCGGTAATGGGTGCTATCGACTTCCGATTCGGGCATTTCCACGGCAATATTGGCAGCCAGTGTACGTAAGCCCTGGAACACGCTGAAATCCATGACGGGCGTATTGCCAGTAGCCATTAACACAATCATGGTTTCGCCAACAGCACGTCCCAAGCCGATCATGACGGCTGAGAAAATGCCTGGGCTGGCAGTCAACAAAACCACCCGCGTCATGGTTTGCCAAGTGGTTGCTCCCAATGCCAGAGAACCCACTGTCAAATGCTTGGGAACGCTGAAGATGGCATCCTCGGCTATCGAAAAAATGGTGGGGATCACCGCAAAACCCATTGCGATACCGACTACCAAGGCATTGCGTTGGTCGTAGCCGATGCCGAATTCACGGCTAAACCAGTCTCGTAACGTGCCGTGAAACAAAAAGGTTTCCAAAGGTACGCTTATGGTGAAAGCTAACCAGCTAACGATGATGATAACGGGTATTAAAATAGCAGCATCCCAGCCTTCAGGTATTTTTTGACGTAGGGTTTTCGGCAAATATTGCCAGAAAAAGGCGAATGACATAATGGCGATGGGCAGGGAAATCAGCGATAAGAACAATCCCGCCAAATGCTTTTCTATAAACGGCGCTAACCAAAGACCTGCCAAAAACCCTAATATGACCGTCGGCAGTGCACCCATGAGTTCTATAGTAGGCTTTACGACCTGGCGCATTTTCGGTGCCATAAAATATGCCGTATAAATCGCCCCCATCAGGGCGAGTGGCATGGCAACCAACATGGCATAAAAGGCGGCCTTCAATGTGCCAAAGACTAAAGGGATCAGGCTGTATTTGGGCTCAAAATCATTGCTGGCAGACGAGGATTGCCAGATATAATCAGGTTTTGGGTAGCTTTCGTACCAGACTTGTTGCCATAACGATTTTATGGAAACCTCTGGGTGTTCGTTTTCTAGTCGCCAAACATGGATTTTCCCATCTTGTGATTCTAGCAACAACCGATTCGCCCTTGGCGATAACAAGGCAGCTATCGGTGGTGACGTGCTGATGCGCTCTTTAATGAGTTCCCGTTCAGCCGTGGAATGGTATATACCGACGTAGCCACTGGCATCGACCGTCATGAAACCTTTGCGGCGTTGTTCCGATTCGATAGAAACAATCGCTTCGTTTGATACTTTAAATGAGCGGATTTTTTTAAAGGCGAGCTGCTTAAGTTCGTTTTTGACTTGTGTCCATTGTGACACCAAACCCGTTGAGTCGCCGACTAACAAGGAAAGGTCACCATTCAAGAACGTCAGGCTGGTAATTTTTTTCCACGCTTCCACTACGTTTTGTTGATGTTTTAATTTAGGCGCTGTTTTGTCGTTGATGTCATAAGCACTCAACAGGCCTTCGTCATCTACAAGGTAAAGTTGGCTATCTTCCTTATCAATTAACAGGTCAACAATCGTTTTAGCAGAAGCCTCCAACACCGCAGCTGTCCGGGTCGTGGTCGCTGCATCGGCAAATAAGGTTTGTTCCTTGGAAAAACTGACCAGATGCACTTTATCGGCGGCTTTTGCCACAACAATGGTCTTGTCAGCTTCTACCTTCACCGCAAGCTTTTCCAAAGCAGCACCGGACTCGTCGATTATCAGTGGTTGTTCGCCTAAGGGATATTCGATTGAAGGCGTAATCTGACGTTTATTGTTGGGATAAGTAACTTTGTATTGATGCTTTACGATGATTGCCCTGCCATCTGACAGCCCATAAGCAACACTAGCTTGGCTAATTAGGCTACTTTGGGCAAAGCTGGTGATATGGCTTCCTTCAGGAAGCGTTATTGCCTGAGCGAACAGAACCTTGCCAGTAGCAACATCAAAAAACACGACGTTTCCGCTGTCAGTAAAACGAACTGCCACTTCGTTTTGTTCTTCCGCTTCCAGCAACACAGTCTTGCCCAACGTTTTTTCAGGAACATCGTATTCGGCGATTGAACTAGCCGCTGCCGATCCAAACAAAGGCAAAACCACATAAAGCAAGTAAAAGAAAATCAATACGATAGCGACAATGACACCGAGACCGCCGCCGACAACGCCGTAACGTGCCAAGGCATCTTTTAGTAATCGCCACTTTTGGTAAGGTTTGCTTGCTGCAAGCGTTACCGCTGACGGTGTTGGGTTCGTTAGGTTCTCAGACATGCGACTATTGTAGTTTCAATAAGTGACAACTTTGTGTATTCATTACATTTAAACTTTAAAAAAACCCAGAAATCCATTTTAAACGTATTACTGACTAGGGACATAAAAAAATGGCCGAAGTCTGTTTCCAGTCTTCGGCCATATCGTCTGTGCAACCATTACTTTGAGGGGGAAATGGTTAATGCAGACTAAACATCCTTGTTTACGAGTCCTCGACCACTACAACACTGTTAGGTACGATCTACTTGATCGCCGCCAATGCCTTTTCTATGACATTCGCTGGCAATGGGATGTAACCATCTTTGATAACCGATTGTTGCCCCGTTTTTGACAATACCATCTTGATAAATTCATTTTCCAGCGGCGCTAACGGTTGGTTTGGTTTTTTGTTAACGTAAATAAACAGGTAACGTGTCAAAGGATAAGTCCCGTTGAGCGCGTTTTCAGGTGTGGCTTCAACAAAGCTTGTGCTGCCTTTTTTTGCCAAAGGCACCATTTTTACACCGGAAGTGGTATAGCCCATGCCAGAATAACCAATACCGTTGACGGATTCTGTAACTGACTGAACGACCGAGGCTGAACCTGGCTGTTCGTTAACATTACTTTTAAAGTCACCCTTACATAAGGCATGTTCTTTAAAATAGCCATAAGTACCCGATACTGAGTTACGCCCGTATAACTGCATACTTTTTGCGCCCCATGCTGCAACACCCGCATCACCCCAGGTCTCAATGCTGGCTGCGCCACCGCATTTGTTGGTGGAAGAAAAAATGCCGTCAACTTGCTCCATCGTCAAGCCTTTAACAGGATTGTCTTTATTGACCATAACGGCAAGGGCATCCACTGCTACGGGTATAGCGGTCGGTTTATAACCCTGTTTACCCTCGAAAGCTTCTATTTCATCATCTTTCATTTCGCGGCTCATAGGCCCAAGGTTGGATGTGCCTTCAGTCAGCGCAGGTGGCGCGGTAGAAGAACCTGCGGCCTGAATTTGAATATTGACGTTGGGATAAGCACGGTTAAAATCTTCTGCCCAAAGCGACATCAAGTTGGCTAAGGTATCAGAGCCAACGCTGGACAGATTGCCAGATATGCCAGTGGCGGCTTGATATTCAGGGATGGCAGCATCAACAGTCTGCCCTGCATGGGCAAAATTACCCGTAAGCCCAGCAGAAACAAGGCCCATCGCAGCAATAAGTGACTTCGTTTTAAACAGTAATTTCATTTTAGCTCTCTTATGATAGACAGTAGGTTTGGTTAGTACATTTAGTTTGCGGTAGCATAATCCCACTTTATGACAGAAATATGACAATGACACAATTTGCTTAACTTTCTTCTAGGTTTTCTTCCAACAAGGATTTTGGGTAGGTAATCGATAGCAATTGTGCACAGCCTTTGTCCAAATGCGACCAGTCATCGGGCAACATTAATCGTGCCAACGCGGCTGTTGGGAACAGTTTTTTATGGTCGGGCAAATCAGTTTCATTAACCAAATAGCTTAATAAATCTTCTAGCTCTGGGTTATGCCCAACCAGTAACACTCGGCTAAATGTAGCCGGACAATCAGCCAGCACGGACTTTACCCGGACTAAACCTTCATCATACAAGCGTTTTTCCTGCTGGATATGCCGATGGTCTACACTAAATAGGTCGCAAACTATTTTTGCTGTGGTAATTGCGCGGATTGCAGGTGAGCTGATAACCAGATCAGGCAAGGACTGAGCCTCTTTCATCCATTCGCCCATGCGCTTGGCATCACGTTTACCGCGCTTTTTTAACGTCCGGTCATAGTCTTCACTACTATCAAACCGTTCAGCTTTGCCATGTCGCAGTAACCATAATTCTCTACTCATATTGATGCTCGTGTTATGTTGATAATCACCTTTTATATCTTAAATCCGAACGATATATTATGTTGTCACAAAACATTAACACTAAAATATTACAGTTATGTGTAAACGACCACCATAAAAGGCATCCTATAGCATGAAGGCTACGCATTATGAGTTACCCACAACAATCACGGCTGAAAAACTGATTGCAACGTTAAGTGAAAAGGTTGAAATAGACCATTACTCTAAACAGTATTTTTTGAAAACCTATTATGACAGCTTTGATTGGCGCTTATACAAACAGGGCTTAAGCTGTGAATTTAATCGCTCGAAACAAACCTCTTCGCTGCAAATAAGCAATAGAAAAAATGGCGAACTTGTCGCCAGCACCATACTTTTTGACGTTCCGTCATTCAGCAAACAATTTAATCCCGGCAAAGTGCGCCAGATCCTAGAATCCACACTAGAAATGCGTGCGTTACTGGCAGTCTGTACCCTGGAATGTGAGGCTTATCACCTTAATATTGTTAACGAAGAAGGCAAAATTGTACTGTACGTACTGATCGAAGAGTTTGAATTACTCAAAAATCGCCTTACCCTCATTCCCGTCAAGGGCTATGACAAAGTTGCCGAGCGCATTACTGAAATGCTCACGGATCTGGGTTTAAAGACCGTTGACAAACCTTTGTTGCTAGCAGCATTAAGATTACAAGGCCGACATCCCAAAGATTATTCGTCGAAACTGGATATTCACCTTACCCCTGAAATGCGTGCCGACATCGCCAGCAAATACATATTCAGCTATCTGTTGCGGACTATCAGGGTGAACGAACAAGGAACGATAGCTGATATTGACAGTGAATTTTTGCACGACTTCAGGGTTGCAACTAGGCGAACACGCGTCGGACTAAGCCAAATGACGAATGTGCTGCCAGAAGACGTGCTTGCCCGATATAAGGAATTCTTCTCCTGGCTTGGGCAAATTACTGGGGAAACACGCGATTTAGACGTGTATTTGTTGAATTTTGAACAATACAAAAAGAAATTGCCTGCGATTATCCGGCAAAGCATCACCCCACTGCAACATTTTTTGGCTGCAAAAAAGCTAAAATCGCACAAACAACTCGCCAGAAAACTGCGTTCAAGCAAGTACTTAAAGCTGCTCGCAGAATGGGAAGAATACCTTTCTTCGTCCCCATCTCAAAATCCAACTGAAGCGGATGCCACATTGACCATAAAGGAGTTAGCCAATAAAAGGCTCTGGAAAGCTTATAAGCAAGTTATCAAGGAAGGCGAGGCGATTGACCGCCATTCACCGCCGGAAGCACTGCATAAGCTCAGGAAAACCTGCAAAAAATTGCGATATTTAATGGAATTTTTTCAAAATCTTTATCCAGAACGGCGTATTGATAAATTAATTACGCGTTTGAAAAGTCTGCAAGATGTTTTAGGAGATTATCAAGACTACGTTATCCAACAGGAAAAACTAAAGCAATACAGTGAAGAGATGCAGACCATCAACACACCCAACAAAACCTTCCTGGCGATGGGGGTGTTGATACAGGACTTTGAAAACCGCAAATGCAAAACCAGAGGTCGCTTCGCCACACATTTTGAGAGTTTTATAAAGCCCGGAAACCAGGAATTGTTTTGTACCCTTTTCAAGCCTGGGAAATAAGTGGAAATGATACCAATCCCAATAAATCCGCAATGATCTCTTCCCCTTCCAATCTTCAGTCACAAAACCTTCATACAACTGTCATCATATTTTAACTTGGTTGCTCCACACTGATGCTGTCGAAATCTTTTTAAAAGGCTTAAGCCATGTATAAGACATCATCCAACAAACACCATTTCAAACATAATGACTTCTTCAGTATGGCGGCAGCCTTGACGGCATTGAGTTTGGTTGTGGCTTGGGCTGTTGAGTTAC
>NZ_CBAROL010000051.1:0-10222 GCF_964779595.1 Methyloglobulus sp. | reverse complement strand
TGGCAAGAATGGTAAGGCTATCGCCTGCGCCGCTATGCGTAAACTCATTCATCTTAGCTTTGCTATCTTGAAATCAGGCGAACCTTTTGATCCTCTTTTCGCAGTAAAATAAGCCTTGACACTTGGGTTTTAAGACGGTATCTACGGGCGGTGGCAAACATACCCGTCCGGCTCAGAGGTTAAGATTTTATCAAATCCAGCAAGTGCTTACCTAATTCAAGCATATTTTCATAGCCGTACCAATATATGGTTGTCCAAAGCACGGCATGGATTAGGGTAATGATGACGACACCCGTAATCAGTTTAGGCTTTGTGTTTAGCTCATCCCGAAAAAACAAGATGGCGAAATCAGGGCCAGACCAAAAGGTTGCCAAGGTCGTTTCGTAGGCAAACATGATGCGTCCTGAGGTTTTGGAATGCTCGTAGATGGTGTTGACCATGCGACGATAAGATCGCTAGCGTCATGTCCCGACCTGACGTTTCATAGATGTATACTAACGACGCGGCGGACGTGATGTCTATCAGCAACCACATGGCGGCAATGGCAAGGTGATAGGACAGCCCGATCTGCTTTGCCAACACGGCCAGCCCAATACTGAGCGCCGCCAGACCATAATCAAGCAAGGTGTACAAAACCCTTTTGGCGACCGTGGCGGCAAGTTTATTACGTTTGTCTGTTGCGTCGTCATCTGCTTGTACATCCAAAAAACTGTTGGATGCGGCATCAAAAATGTGCGAATGCGCGATAGAAAGCCCAGTTATGGCGGTGGCAAGCAGGAGTGCTGCGATGGGGTTATTAAAGTTATAAGCGACAAATGCGCTAATTATTACGAACAGGATGCAATACTTGGTGAGCATCCATGCCGTAAAACGCACATGTTCTTTTGCAGTGTTAGTTGTCATCTCTTTGTTATTCACCCTGTGTTTAAGTTGGTAAGATCGCGCTAGTTCCCAATCTCCAGATTGGGAATAGACAAGGCAAGCTCCAGCTTGCAAAACAACGTTCCCAAGCAGAGCTTGGGAACGAGCGAATAAACTGTTAGACGCAGCGTAATCCGCCGCTGGTGTCCGTTGAAATGGCGGATTACAACGCTTCCAACTGGGCATAGCTCAACATCAACCATTTAACCCCAACCTGTTTGAAGTTGATTTGCGCCCGTTCTTGTGCGCCTTCGCCTTCAAGCTGCAACACGATGCCTTCACCAAACTTGGCATGCCCCACTCTTTGTCCCAATTTAAACTGCCTGCCTTGTGCCATTAGATCAACAGACTTTGCTACCGCTTGAGGACGGCTGACAGTGGCTCGCATTCTGACCTCTTGAATGCACTCCGCAGGAATTTCCCGCAAAAACCGGGACGGCCTGGGATAGCTTTCCCTGCCGTATATGCGCCGAGATTCAGCATAAGTTAGGTACAATTGTCGCATGGCGCGGGTCATGCCCACGTAGCAAAGCCGCCGTTCCTCTTCCAAACGCGCAATATCGTCAGAGGATTGCTGGGAAGGGAACAGGCCTTCTTCCATGCCGACTAGAAACACCAGCTTGAATTCCAAACCTTTTGCTGAATGTAAGGTCATTAATTGGACACAATCCTCAAACTCCTCACCTTGCATGTCACCTGCTTCCAATGACGCATGTGCCAAAAATAAGTCGAGTTCATTCAGGTTTTCCTCGTTTTCCTGTTCGCCATCAAAAAGCCGTGCCGCGTTAATCAATTCGTCCAGGTTTTCCAGCTTTTCTTCGCCTCGGTCACCTTTTTCGTTTTTATACAATGTGATAAGGCCGCTATGCTCATTGACCATTTGTACTTTTTCATACAATCCGAGTTCTTCAGACTGTATGGCTAAACGGTCAATCAGCTCTAAAAACCCTAGCAACACATTTTTTGCTCTAGGGGCGAGCGGTTTTTGTTTAAGCAGCGTGATAGCCGCCGACCATAAAGACATGGCCTGATCTTTGGCAATCAACCTTATATCGTCTATGGCTTTAGCGCCTAGCCCTCGCGTTGGGGTGTTAATAACCCGTTCAAAAGAAGCGTCATCATGGCGATTAGACATCAACCGCAGGTATGCCAAGGCATTTTTGATTTCAGCCCGTTCAAAAAAGCGTAGTCCGCCATAAACCCGATAAGGCGTACCTGTTGCCATCAGTTTTTCTTCAAATTGGCGGGATTGGGCATTAGATCGGTACAAAATAGCGGCATCACTACGCAAACCACCTTCATTTACCCAGGCTTTGATCCGGTCAACCACAAAATAGGCTTCATCCAGCTCATTGAACGCGGCATACAGGGAAATCAACTCGCCTTCACCCGCATCCGTCCATAACTCTTTACCCATACGGGCTTCATTCATACTGATGACTTTGTTGGCCGCATTCAAGATGTTGCCCGTCGAACGGTAGTTTTGCTCGAGCTTTATCACTTGATGATTAGGATAATGCTGCTGAAAACTGAAAATATTTTCAATTCGTGCGCCACGCCAGCCATAAATCGATTGGTCGTCATCGCCGACCACAAACAAGTTATCCTTGCCGTCCGTCAGTAGCCGTAACCAAGCATATTGAATGGTATTAGTATCCTGGAATTCATCGACATGTACCCGCAGGAAGCGTTGTTGGTAGAATTCCAGCAAATCGGCATTGTCACGTAACAGTTCATGCGCCCGTAACAGCAATTCGGCAAAATCGACCAAACCTGAACGTTCGCAAATTTCTTCATAAGCGCGGTAAACCGCCAGCATTTGGCGCTGGAAAACATCGCCCGTTTCCAGTTGATGCTTCGCCCGTTTACCTTCATCTTTTTGGGCATTGATGTACCATTGGATTTGCTTGGGAGGCCATTTGGTTTCATCCAGGTTCATGCCAGCCACGAGGCGTTTGATAACCCGAAGCTGGTCGGCAGAATCCATCACTTGAAACGTGTCTGGCAGTTTTGCTTGTTTGGCATGTCGCCTTAACAAGCGGTGTGCAAGGCCATGAAACGTGCCAATCCACATTGTATGTACTGAGTGTTCCAACAAATCTTCAAGCCGATTTCGCATTTCCCTTGCGGCCTTATTGGTAAACGTGACTGCCAAAATACCATGCGCGGATACGCCTTCGACTTGGATCTGCCAGGCGATACGATGCACCAATACCCTAGTTTTTCCGCTACCTGCGCCGGCAAGAACCAGAACTGCCTGATTGGGCGCAGTTACAGCGGCGCGTTGTGCATCATTTAAGGGATTAATGAGTGAGGTAATATCCATGTTATAGCTTGCACTTTTTTGGGGGTTGTGTATATTGCGAGTGATTCTGGCGACAGAATGACGATCACCCGACCGCATAATAAAAATTAAACCAAGAGGAGATTACGATGAGTTTTGATTATAAACGCATGATGAAGTTTGAACACAACGTGGGCGAAAAAGAAAAAAAATACCGTCTTTATGGCGGCGCAGCACTCCTAGTTATTTCGCTATTCACCGCCGAAATAATCTTGTTACTGGCTGGCTTGGCACTGGTTGCTACGGGTTATACCGGCTGGTGTCCTGCCTACTCCGGCTTAGGCAAAAACACTTGCACTGCGGCTGATGCCGTCACAGCAGCAGTAGAAACGCCTAAAGCCGAAGCCCCAAAAGCTGAAACGCCAAAAGCCAGTAAGAAAGCGAAATAATTGCAGGATATGTTAAGGAAACTACAAGGATGTAGTTTTTATCCGGCTCTGTTTAATCTTCCTTACGAAACTCCCCTTCCAACACATCCTTCTCTTTGGGCTTGCCCCATTGGAAATGTCCGCCGGTCTGAACCAGATGATTCTCGATAATATATTGCGCGATTTTGCTGCGTAGCTGCGGAATCAGGCAAGCAAAGCCTAATATATCGGTGATAAAACCAGGCGTTAATAACAATGCGCCACCCACTAGAATAATGGGGCCTTCTATCATTTCATAAGCGGGAATCGTCCCTTGCGCGAGACTGGCCTGCAACCGTTGAAAAGTTGCAAAACCCTGTTGCCGGAGCAGCCATGTACCTAAGACCGCCGTAAAAACGACCAGAAAAATAGTTGGAAATGCGCCGATTATTCCACCTACCTTCAATAACAGGTAAATTTCAATGAACGGAATTAGCAACACTATCAAAAAAATACTTTGGAAACCTTTCATAACTCTCATACACTGACAGATGTTGGTACAATATAGGGCTAAATGGCTGCATTTCCTAGCATAAGTTCAGGTTAATGCGCTGATCGCCTTCACGTAACCGCATAATGACACAAACCATCATCACACTCTGCACCTGTCCCGATAAGCAGTCGGCGGAAAAAGTCGCAAGGTTACTGGTTGAAGAAAAATTAGCCGCCTGTGTGAATATTTTACCTAATATAAGGTCAATCTATTCCTGGCAAGGCCAGATTGAATCTGCTGAGGAACAACTACTCATCATTAAATCGCCTCAAGCTGGCTATCAAGCTATTGAAACCGCCATCCTCAGCCTTCACCCTTATGAACTTCCTGAGATTATCGCTGTTCCAATAGAACGCGGTTTACCTGAATACATTAACTGGATTAATTCATGCCACGCTTCAAAATAATCTTCATTTTTTTTCTATCGCTACTTAGCCAAACTGCTTACGCCATCGAAAGCAACACGCTGTTACCGCCAGAACAAGTTTTTCAAGCATCAGCAAAAGCAGTCAGTCCAGACCAGATTGAAGTTACCTGGACGATTGCCAAGGACTACAGTCTGTATCGCAAAAACATGCGTTTTGAAACCAAATCGCCGGACTTTACGTTAGGCGATGCAGTGTTTCCAGCCGGAAAAATTAAGCATGATGAGCTATTGGGCGATATTGAACATTATCGGGAACAATTAAAAATCAATCTGCCTGTAACTGTTTCTAATGGCACCACCTCTACTCAATTAGTTATTCATTATCAAGGCTGTGCAGATATTGGCGTGTGCTATCCACCCCAGGAAAAAACACTGGATGTTACCCTTCCTGCACCCATTGTCGCTGCCAATGTTTCGCCTATTGATAGTTTAGTGAAAGGCATTTCAGGCTTAAAAACCAATCTGTCTCAAGCTGAATTATTACCGCCAGATCAAGCTTTTCAATTTACCGCTTCAGTAAAAGCCCCCAATACCCTGCATGTTAGTTGGCTACCGGCAGAAGACTATTACCTGTACCGAGAAAAATTTAAGTTAGAAATTATTGGTTCGGATAAGGTGAAATTAGGCACTTATACCATCCCACATGGCGAACCCAAGGAAGATGAAGCTTTTGGTCATGTTGAAGTGTTTCACAGCGAAGTCGCGGTTGATGTCCCGCTATTCCGCACTGATACCGCAGCGCAGCATTTATCGTTGAAAGCCAATTACCAAGGCTGTGCAGATCGGGGCGTATGTTATCCGCCGATGGACAAAACGATTGAATTGGATTTGCCGCAAGCTACTTCGACATCGTTAGCAACTGTATCCGGTAACGCAGATAAGCAAGCTGCTCCGCTTTCTGAACAAGACCAAATTACTCAATCGTTACATAACGATGGCTTATTTGCCGCACTCATCAGTTTTTTTGGCTTTGGTTTACTGCTCTCACTAACACCATGCGTATTCCCAATGATCCCAATTTTGTCTGGAATTATCGTCGGCAAAGGTCACACAATTAATACGTCACGGGCATTTTTCTTATCATTAAGCTATGTCGTCGCCTCGGCGTTCACTTACACCATCTTTGGTGTATTAGCTGCATTATTCGGAAGCAATTTGCAAGCCGTGTTCCAAGAACCTTGGATAATAGCCCTGTTCAGCGGGATTTTTGTCTTGTTGTCACTGTCGATGTTCGGCTTTTATAGCCTTGAATTGCCGGACTTTATCCGTGCAAAACTGCATAATTCCAGTGAAAAACACCGAGATGGCTCGATACTAGGTGCAGCTATCATGGGAGCTTTGTCTTCGTTGATTGTCGGCCCTTGCGTTGCTGCGCCGTTGGCGGGGGCGTTAATCTATATTGGGCAAACGGGCGATGTCGCACTAGGCGGTAGTGCCTTATTCGTGATGGGCATGGGCATGGGCGTTCCCCTACTGATTATGGGCGCGTCTGCCGGAAAACTCTTGCCCAAGGCAGGTACTTGGTTGAATGCCACCAATACTGTGTTTGGCGTGTTGATGCTGGGCGTTGCGGTGTGGATGCTGTCCCGCATCTTACCACCAGAGATTACCATGCTGCTGTGGGCGTTGTTGCTTATACTCCCAGCTATTTACCTTAACGCCGTTGATTCCTTGCCAGAACACAGTTCCGGCTGGCGTAAATTATGGAAAGGCATAGGCATTACAATGTTAGCCTACGGCTTATTATTGTTGATCGGCTTTAGCATCGGCAACAGTAACCCACTGAAACCCTTGCAAGGCTTTGGTGTGACTGCCGCAAAAGCAAGCGAACAGGGTTTAAGTTTTGAACGAATCGGCTCCCTTGCAGAACTGGAAGCCAGAATTCAACAAGCCAACGCCAATAACCAACCAGTGATGCTAGATTTTTACGCAGACTGGTGCATTTCCTGTAAAGAAATGGAAGCTTATACGTTCACCGATGCCAATGTTAAACAGACCTTAGCTGGATTTGTCTTATTGCAGGCCGACGTAACCAAACAATCAGATGCTGACAAAGCATTATTGACAAAATTTAACTTGATTGGCCCACCCGCCATCCTGTTTTTTAACGGTAATCAACAAGAAAACAAAGCGTTGCGGGTAATCGGTTATCAAGATGCCAAAACCTTTTCTAAAACCTTACAGCAGGTGAAATCATGAAGCGATCAATTTTGATAGTTACCGTCGCCATCATGGCTTTCGTAGGTGGCTTAAGCGTACGTAATCTATTGTCATCGCAACTAGACAAAGCAAAGGTCAGTGAGGAAAACCAGCAAAAGCTAACTGAATTCAGCTTACCTGATTTATCTGACAAACAACGCAACATTAAGGAATGGCAGGGCAAAGTCCTGGTCGTCAATTTCTGGGCAACCTGGTGTCCGCCGTGCCTAAAAGAAATGCCAGAATTTGAAGCGTTGCACGCAGAATACGAAAAAAAAGGACTGCAATTTATCGGTATTGCCTTAGATGATGCCGAGCCGGTCAAAGAATTCATCGCCAGCAAAAAAATCACCTACCCTATTTTGCTGGGCGAAGATCAAGGCACGAAGATAGCCCATGATTTAGGTAACATCGTCAATACCGTCCCTTTTACCGTGATCGTCAACAAAAAAGGGCTAGTCGTTAAAAGTCACATGGGTGAACTATCCCGTGAGCAGCTATTGGAGATTGTTACGCCTTTGCTTTAAGCTCGTACGCAGCCCATAAACAATTATTACGATACAAAACAGCTATCACCCTCAGGCGGTAAATTCCATAACGATGAAACCACCCCGGCCTTAACTTGCATTTCAAGGATCGGATATTAGACATTAATCAGTTAATATTATAATATAACATCACGCGCTGGATAACTATTCATTTGCAATGAGCCTTACAGAAGAATCAACCCATAACCACCTTCATCCTCTAGAACACGACCATACAAAATGTGTCAGCAAGGCATTGGATACCGCCGAGAATTTGTGCATGGTGCGTGGCGTGCAACTAACTCCAATTCGACACCAAGTATTGGAATTGATTTGGGATAGTCATAAAGCGGTTAAAGCTTATGACCTGCTGGATCGTATCAGACCAATGCAAAATGCCGCAAAACCCGCAACAATTTACCGTGCATTGGATTTCTTGATTGAACAAGGCCTGATCCACCGAGTAGAAAGCCTCAACGCTTTTGTCGGTTGCAGTTGCTCGGATCATCAACATGAAATGTTGCTATTAATCTGTAAGCGCTGCAATGAAGTTGAAGAACGTCCTGCCCCTGAGGTTATGCAAGCCCTGTCCCAAGAGTTTTATCAAGCGGGGTTTTTACCCCACAACAAAGCCATAGAAGCGCATGGCATATGCATTAAATGTAACGATTTTCATTCAATATCTTGAACATCTTATGAACAAACATCTGCTTATATGTTTAGCTTTTTACACAATATGCCCATCGGCTTATGCAGATGACGACAATCCACAACAACTGGAAGAAGTAGTTGTCTACGGCACTGGCATCAAACAGGCGACAGCTAAATCAGCTAGACCCACGACATTATTGTCCGGCGATGAGTTACGCACAAAAGTAGGCCAAACGATTGGCGATACCTTAAGCAATGAATTGGGCATTACCAACCAATCGTTTGGCGCGGGTGTCGGTGCGCCAGTCATTCGTGGACAATCGGGATCACGGGTGCGGGTGCTGCAAAACAGTTTGGGCAATAATGATGTTTCATCCTTAAGTCCCGATCATGCGAATGGTGTTGACCCTATTATTGCAGAACGGGTGGAAGTGTTGCGTGGGCCTTCCACTTTACTGTACGGAAGTGGCGCAATCGGCGGCATAGTTAATGTGATTGATAACCGCATTCCTGAGCAAGTACCCGACAAACTCATTGGTGGCGCTGGTGAGCAACGTTTTGATTCTGTGACTAATGAAACATCTAGCGCCCTTAAGTTAGAAGGCGGCAAAAGTGGGCTTGCTTATCATGTCGATGGTTTTTAT
Source organism: Methyloglobulus sp. (assembly GCF_964779595.1). Classification (NCBI taxonomy): domain Bacteria; kingdom Pseudomonadati; phylum Pseudomonadota; class Gammaproteobacteria; order Methylococcales; family Methylococcaceae; genus Methyloglobulus; species Methyloglobulus sp. The sequence continues at coordinate 1,609 of NZ_CBAROL010000051.1, read as the reverse complement.
CGCGACCAAAACAATACCCATATCGGCGGCAGGGCGATTGATGAAGCCGCCGTACGCTCTGTTGACCCCAGTTTTACCAACTCTCCTGTCCTGGACAATCCCGAAGGCCTGATTAATGGCTCTCAAGCACGTACACGCGGCGGTTCAATCGGTATTTCCAAAATTGGCGACATAGGGATGGTAGGTGTTGCCATTAACAGCCTGGAAAAACTATACGGAATTCCAGCCGACGGCAAAAGCAATGATCGTGTAACTGTTGACCTGCGCCAAACCAAATACGATTTTAAAGGCCAACTCAATAAACCTTTCACCTGGGCAGAAGAACTCCGCATGAAGTTTGGTTACACCGACTATAAACACGTTGAGCTTGATAATGGCATACCAGCGACCACTTTCTTAAACAAATCCTACGAAAGCCGTTTGGAACTGGAACATCAGCCTATTGGTATCGTTAAAGGTACAGTGGGCTTCCAATCAACTAACAGCGTATTTTCCGCAATAGGTGCGGAGGCGTTGGTGCCTAAATCGGATATTGATACTTATGCTTTATTTGCGGTGGAATCGTTTACCATCGGTGCAGTAACTTACGATTTTGGCGCAAGAGGCGAATGGCAAACGATTAAGCCAGAAAACCACAGCGAATTTACGTATCTGCCAATCAGCGGATCTGCCTCCGCATTGTGGAAAATTAACGAGCAACACCAAATCAGCTTGGGGTTCACCCACTCACAGAGATCACCACAGATACAAGAATTACTGACTAAAGGTGTGCATGAAGCCACGCATAGTTATGAAATAGGCAATAGCTCGCTTAACAAAGAGCTATCTAACAATCTGGATCTAGGCTATCACTTTACAGCCGATTGGATGACGGCGGAAATCAACCTGTTCCATAACTGGGTCAATGACTACATTTACCAGCAGCGCAGCCGTGATGTTTTTAATGAGACTGATGGAACACGCGGAGCAAGTTGCCCAGTAGATGCCACCTGTCTGCCTATTTTAGAAAGCCGTCAAGCTGATGCCACTTTCAAAGGCTTTGAAGCGCAAACTATTTTCCCTTTGATGCAAAACAGTTACGGTGCAATCGACCTGACCGTATTCGGGGACTACACCCGTGGTACATTTGACAGGGGCGACGATGTTCCCCGTATGCCACCTTTACGTTATGGCTTGCAGTTGAGCTATGAGAAAGACGATTGGTCAAGCAATGCACGACTGACTCGTGGCGAAGCACAAACCAACGCTGGTGCGAATGATACGAATACCGACAGTTATTTGTTGCTGAATGTGGGCGCTCAGTATCGCTTAGCTGAACTTCATAACACTGAAATATTACTGTTTGCTAAAGGCAAAAACCTGTTGAACGAAAACATCCGTAATTCGACATCTTATTTGCGTAATTTCGCGCCGGAGCCAGGGCGAAGTGCTGAAATCGGTCTGCGTATCAGTTATTAAGCTGAGACCTTTGCACGACCTCAAGCCCCAAAATGGGTAAAATAAGCCTTTATTCAAGTTCGAGCAATAGCCTATGTCCTGGAAGAACCTAGCCCAAACCAGTTTAAGCGATGCCCTTGTCAAACACCACGAAGCCTTGGAGGAATTGGAC
>NZ_CBAROL010000050.1:0-10389 GCF_964779595.1 Methyloglobulus sp. | reverse complement strand
GCCAAGCTGAGTGTTATTGATTATTTGGCCTTTTACAATGGCAAACGATCTCATTCAAAATTAGGTTATCAATCCCCGTTGCAATATGAACGGGATTTTTATAGGAAAGCTGTCTGAAAAAGTGTCCGGTTTTACTTGACCATTACAGCTAAGGTTGCGCGATTATTTTGGACATTGGCGCGAAAGTCATTACCCAGTTGACCGTCGGCAATCATCCTGTAACGTAGCGATTTGCTGATATTTAGCGATCCGGTACTGTCGATGGTAGCACGGGCAAAATCATAATTGCCTCCCGATAAACTGACCTGATGTCGGCTTTCTATTTGCGGTTTTTTGCTGATGTAATTGACCGTGCCGCCCGGTGAACCCGAACCGTACAATACTGAAGATTGTCCTTTGAGGATTTCAATGCGTTCCACTAGCGCCATATCGCGGACTTGAAATTTCTGGTTGTCGAGCAAGCCGTCCAGGTAAACACGACCGCCAGTAGAAAAGCCGCGAATAATCAAATCGGTATCGAAGCCGCCTTGTCCACTGCCTTGCTCAACTCCAGCGGCGAATAACGCGGCATCTTCCAGGCGCAATGTGTAACTGTCCTTTAAGATGGCATTGTCGATGACGCTGACGGAGTACGGCGTTTCAAGCAGGGCGGCATCATCACGGGTGGCGGAAGTGGCGGTTTCGGCAGCATAGCCGTCAATTCTGTCGGCAGTGACGACTACGGGTTCTAAAACTAAGGTTTCGCTGACTGCAATAATGGGAGAGGTCATGCCTGCTAGGACAAATGCTATTCCATACAAAATTTTAAGGAATCTCTGATTAAGCCCTTCGACAGGCTCAGGACGAACGGCAAGCGTCTGATTCCGTTCGTGGTGAGCTTGCACCACAGGCACTTCCCTTGGTCGTCGAACCATGAGTGGAATCAACGTGTTCAGAGATTCCTTATCCAGGTTACCTATCGCTTGTTTAGATCGCGGGGGGGGGCATAGTCCATAATTTTTATTATTTTTATTGGTGCATCGGTAGTGATGAAATTTGTAACTTGATTGATAGGGCGGAGTGGCAAACCTAGGTTTGCTCTCCAAAATACACGCGACTCACAGGCGTGAAGCCGACAAGTCCATCAAAAAATACAGGTTTAACCCACTGCCGATGTATCTAGCTGGCTATTTTATAACGTAAAACACTTCAGATAGCTATCACTTGCACTTGGCAAGACAGCCCTTCAAGATCGGGGAAACAAAACTCGCCGGACTCATCCACCATTTTCCAATAAGAAATTTGGGTGCCAGGATAAGACGGGGCAATATATTCCACGCTCAGTTGCACGGTTTGTCCGGGCAAGGTTTTTGGGATCGGAATGCTGGACTGGGTGGGCAGAAGCCGCCTTTCCTGTGTAGGCGGTTTAAAAGCTAAATCAACTTCAGGGGCAAATCGGAGCTGCACTTGCTCATCCGTACACAGTAAAGCACGATCAACCCAGGGGATTTTTCCGGTGTTTTGTATTTTCCAACTTTTTAAGAAGGGTTGGTTTACCCAAACGCGCATATTGTCCGGGATAGTCACGTCTTCAATAAAACCAGTAGCATCGGAGAGGTATTTGGCTGAAGCCATCGTCCCAAAGGGTAGCGTCCGGTTGCCGAAAAATGCCCTCAGCAAATCCAAAGGGTGCATTTGCAGCACGGACGCAAGGCGAATCATGGTGGAGATTTTTGCTTCGGTGTCGCCCTTCATAATTTTGTATAGCGTTTGCCTGGATATTTTGCTGTATTGTGCAAGTTGGCTCATACTCAGATTTTGCACCCTGGCACGGCTGCGGATATAACCGGAAAAATCGGTGGTGGGCTGGTTTTCGTTCATAGTATCAAACATGAGATGGTTGTATTTTGGAGTGCAAACCTAGGTTTGTAACTCCGCCCTATCAATCAAGGTACCGATTTCACCCGCTACCGTTTTGGGGTTGATTCTCTTCCTGACTTAGTAAGATGCTTCAATCTTCATCCAAGCTAACATGAACTTTCAGTTTAGCATAAGGCATAGATTCATAACATATTTTGTCTCGCTTATCAATGGTCGTAAGGTTTGCGGATGGGGAAATTGGGCTTTGTGATCCAATCGCTGCTGTTAAGTGCAGATTGCATAGCACCAGCCACTAATGAATTATTGGACTCGAAGGCAAGTCTATTCGGATATAATTTAATTAAATGTTGAACGTTTGCGATTCTTTAATGGAAATAAGCCAATACCAGCAAAGATTTTTAAGATTACCGACGAAATTATTATGGAGAAATGAATGCACAAAGTCACACTAATCAAAGGCGATGGGATTGGCCCGTCCATTATGGATGAGGCGGTTAAGGTAATAGATGCGTCAGGCGCGAAGATTCAGTGGGAAGAAGCATTCGCAGGTATGGCAGCATACGATAAATACGAAAATCCACTACCGGAAGCAACCCTGGATTCTTTCGACAGCACCCGTGTGGCTTTTAAAGGGCCGTTGACGACTGTGGTTGGCACAGGATTCAGAAGCATCAATGTAGCCCTGCGGCAAAAATATGAGCTGTATGCCAATGTCCGTCCCGCTATGAATTGGGAAGGCATCAAAACCCGTTATGATGATGTCGATATCGTGATCGTCCGCGAAAATACCGAAGGCCTCTATTCAGGGCTTGAGCATTACCTGACTCCTAAAAAGGATATTGCCGAAAGTTTAGCAGTCGTAACACGGTCAGGTTCTAAGCGCGTGATCGAGTATGCGTTCAAATACGCCCACGACAACAACCGCAAAAAAGTCACCGTTTGCCATAAAGCCAATATCTTAAAGTACACCCAGGGCATATTCCTGGATGTCGCACGGGAAACGGCGGTGCATTATCCTGACATTCAGTTTGATGAAAAAATCGTCGATGCCGCCTGTATGCACATGGTGATGAATCCCCAACAGTTTGATGTCGTCGTCACCACCAACATGTTTGGCGATATTTTGTCTGATTTAACCGCTGGTTTGGTGGGTGGGCTAGGCCTCATTCCTGGCGCAAACATCGGCGATGATGCAGCCTTATTCGAAGCAGTCCACGGCAGCGCACCGGACATTGCCGGAAAAAACCTAGCGAATCCAGCCGCCGTGATTATGGCTGGGGTGATGATGTTGAACCATCTCGGTGAGTTTGAAGCCGCCAAACGTATCGAACATGCCATTAAAAAAGTCGTGAAAGAAGGCAAATATGTCACGCCCGATTTGAACCCGCACTCCAAAGTCGGGACTAAGGATATGGGCGATGCGATTGTTGGGGCGATGGAGTAGCTTTATTTGGCTTGAATAAGGCATTAGATAGCTTTACACAGTAATCAAATTATGGCACGCAAAGATCTTCACGAAGAACCTTTTGATGACAGTACCATTGCCAAACTTGAAATATTTCAAGATTATGCAAAGGCTTGGATACCTACATTCGTGATGCAACCGCGAGTATCTACTATTTGCATTTTCGATTTCTTTGCGGGGACTGGCTATGATAAAAATGAGGTGCCAGGTAGTCCAATCCGAATTCTTGAAGAAATCAAAAAACAGATAGGTAATATTTTCAAACAGAAAGTAAAAATTAAAGTTTACCTGAATGAGTTTGAGCCAGAGAAGAAAGATCAGAAAAAATTTGAACTCCTAAACCAAGCGTGCTCGGAGTATCTTGAAAATAATCAAGATGTTAAGCGAGCTATTGAAATAATCTATTTTAATGAGGACTTTGAAAACTTGTTTTCGAAATTGATACCTTCAATAAAGCAGTTCCCTTCATTGGTTTACCTAGATCAGAATGGCATAAAGTATCTTTCAGACAAATATCTACTGGAATTAGAAAAACTAAAACAAACCGATTTCCTTTATTTTGTTTCATCTTCTTATTTTTTGCGTTTTGGTAACAAGCCAGAATTTAAGGAACATGTCGATATTGATATGTCTTTGGCAAGGAAAGACCCTTATAAATGTATTCATCGAAATATTATTGAACAATTAAGAAAGAAACTTCCCAGCAACACCGATTTAAAACTCTATCCATTTTCGTTAAAAAAAGGATCAAACATTTACGGTATTATTTTCGGAGCTTCACACCTGAGAGCTGTAGATAAATTTTTATCAATTGCATGGAGACGAAATGGAATCAACGGAGAAGCTGATTTTGACATTGATGAAGATTTTGCGAAAAAGCAAGACGATATGTTCGATAAAAAGCTTACAAAAATAGATCAATTTAAAGAAAATGTGCGATCAATGGTTTTAGACAAAGCAATAACAAACAATTTTGAATTATTCAGCTTTGCATTGGAACATGGCCATATTGGAAGCCATGCTGCTGACTGCCTGAAAGGGATGAAGAAAAACGGAGAAGTTAGTTTTGAAGGAATATCGCCCTTGGTAACCTACGACAATGTTTATAAAAACAAGAAGAAAATTGAATATCAAATTCTGAAAAATGAAACACAGTAAAATAGAATGGACTGAGGCAACATGGAATCCGTCAATTGGGTGCGATAAGGTATCAGCAGGCTGTAAGTTGTGTTATGCAGAGGTTATGGCTCACCGCTTGCAGGCTATGGGAACACCAGGTTATGAAAATGGATTCGAGTTTAAAATTTTACCAAGTCGTTTAGATGTTCCCTCAAAAATAAAAAAGCCTACTATGTTTTTTGTAAACTCAATGAGTGATTTGTTCCATGAACAAATGCCTTTTGAATATTTAGATAAAATTTTTAACAAAATTCGTAATACCCCTCACCATACATATCAAATATTGACAAAAAGGGAAGAAAACTTAGCAAAATATTTTCAAGGAAAAGATGTGCCTGATAATGTTTGGTTAGGTGTGACCGTAGAAATAGCTAAAGTAAAGCATCGCATTGATGTATTAAGAAATATTGGTGCAAATATAAGGTTTATTTCTATTGAGCCACTGCTAGAGCATGTCGGTGAATTAGATTTGACAGATATTCATTGGGTGATTGTTGGTGGAGAAAGCGGTCATAAAGCTAGACCAATGCAACCTAGCTGGGCAGTTGATATTCAAAGGCAATGTGAAGAGCAAAATGTTTCATTTTTCTTTAAGCAATGGGGGGCTTGGGGAGCGGATGGGATAAAACGGAATAAAAAAGCTAATGGTAGATTTCTTTTAGGTAAAGAATGGAATAATCAACCGGAATACGAAACGATCCAATAGTAGAGAGGAATAAGCCATGCTAGAACAATACCGCAAACATGTCGCCGAACGCGCTGCCGAGGGCGTTCCTCCGAAACCGCTGGATGCCGAACAAACGGCGGCTTTGGTTGAATTAATCAAAAATCCACCAGTAGGCGAAGAGGATTTTATCTTAGATTTGCTGGCTAACCGCGTACCTGCTGGGGTGGATGAAGCCGCTTATGTGAAGGCCGGATTCCTGGCGGCGGTGGCGAAAGGAGAGGTCAGTTCGCCCATATTAACGGCTGCGCGAGCAACCGAATTATTGGGTACGATGCTGGGTGGTTACAATGTCGCGCCATTAATCGAGTTAGTGGATAACGTGGCGATGGCCTCTATTGCTGCGAAAGGCTTATCGCATACATTGCTGATTTTTGATGCCTTCCACGATGTACAGGAAAAAGCCGAGGCTGGCAACGCTTACGCCAAGCAGGTGATCCAGTCTTGGGCGGATGCGGAGTGGTTCACTAGCAAGCCGGAAATGCCGGATAAACTGACTGTCACAGTGTTTAAAGTCACTGGCGAAACCAATACTGACGACTTGTCGCCCGCGCCGGATGCGTGGTCGCGCCCCGACATTCCGCTGCACGCCAAAGCCATGCTGAAAATGCCGCGCGAGGGCATCACCAATGCCGAGCAGCAAATTACCGAACTGAAACAAAAGGGCTTTCCGGTTGCTTATGTGGGTGATGTGGTTGGCACAGGTTCTTCGCGCAAATCGGCAACCAATTCGGTACTTTGGTTCATGGGCGATGACATCCCTTATATTCCTAACAAACGCGAAGGTGGCGTTTGTATTGGCGGCAAAATTGCGCCGATATTCTTCAATACGATGGAAGATTCCGGTGCCTTGCCGTTCGAGTGCGACGTTACCGCAATAGCTATGGGTGATGTCATCGACATTTACCCGTATGAAGGTGTCGTCAAACGCCATGATAGCGATGAACTGGTCTGTACGTTTGAACTGAAAACCGATGTGTTGCTGGATGAAGTTCGCGCAGGTGGACGTATTCCGTTGATTATCGGTAGGGGTTTAACCGAACGTGCGCGGAAGTCATTGGGCTTGGCTGTATCGACCGTATTTAAAAAGGCAGGTGAAGTTGCCGAAAGCACAAAAGGTTTTACGCTGGCGCAGAAAATGGTCGGCAAAGCCTGTGGTGTTTCTGGAATAAGACCGAATACCTACTGTGAACCCTACATGACCACCGTTGGCTCGCAAGATACCACCGGCCCGATGACGCGGGATGAATTGAAAGATTTGGCTTGCTTGGGTTTTTCTGCCGATCTGGTGTTGCAATCTTTCTGCCATACCGCCGCTTATCCCAAGCCCGTTGATATTGCCATGCAGCATAGCTTGCCGGATTTCATCATGAATCGTGGCGGTGTATCGCTACGTCCGGGCGACGGCATTATCCATTCCTGGTTAAACCGTATGTTGCTGCCGGATACCGTCGGCACGGGCGGGGATTCTCATACCCGATTTCCACTTGGTATAAGCTTTCCGGCAGGGTCGGGTTTGGTCGCATTTGCAGCCGCAACAGGCGTGATGCCGCTGGATATGCCGGAATCCGTACTGGTGCGCTTTAAAGGCATCATGCAGCCCGGCATTACCTTACGCGATATGGTCAACGCAATCCCTTACGCCGCCTTAAAGCGCGGTCTGCTGACCTTGGACAAAAAAGGTAAGAAGAATGTTTATTCCGGTCGTATTCTTGAAATCGAAGGCTTGCCGGATTTGAAAGTGGAGCAGGCGTTTGAACTATCCGATGCCTCTGCCGAACGTTCTGCGGGCGGTTGCACGATTCGGCTGAACAAAGAGCCGATACAGGAATATATAACCTCAAATGTTACCTTACTTAAATGGATGATCGCCCAAGGTTACGGCGATGTTCGCACGATTGAACGGCGCATCAAGAACATGGAAGCGTGGTTGGCAAACCCTGTCTTGTTAGAGCCAGATGCCGATGCGGAATATTACGAAATCATCGAAATCGACATGGATGACATCAAAGAACCTCTACTGGCTTGCCCGAACGATCCCGACGACATCAAGCCGCTTTCGGAAGTCGCCGGCACCAAAATCGACGAAGTGTTTTTGGGTTCGTGCATGACCAATATCGGCCATTTCCGTGCGGCGGGAAAACTCCTGGAAAAACTGAAAGGCGATTTGCCGACTCGGCTTTGGGTAGCACCACCCACCAAAATGGATCAAAATCAACTGACCGAAGAAGGTTACTACGGCATGTTCGGCAAGGCTGGCGCAAGGATGGAAATGCCCGGTTGCTCGCTCTGCATGGGCAACCAAGCACGGGTAAAAGAAGGCGCGACGGTGGTTTCAACCTCCACTCGTAATTTCCCTAATCGACTAGGCAATGGCGCGAACGTGTACCTGTCGTCGGCGGAATTGGCGGCTGTTTGTTCGATTCTCGGAAAAATTCCGACCTTCGAGGAATACATGCAGTACGCCAACCAAATCAATGCAACTGCTGACGATACCTACCGATACCTTAACTTTAACCAGATGGAAAGTTATCAAGAAGTTGCTGTCGCACATTCATAGAGCAGGTTTTATACGAATACTAACGCGGTACAAGCAAAACCACACCATCCGCTTTTAAGAAACCTTAAAACAAGTTGGTTTTGCTTCTGTCCTTCGGCTTGCCTCAGAAGAGTACGACCAATTTGCTATGAACGGTTTCAATCTATTACACTAAAAATCAATTAAACATTCCAAAAAACTCCGGTCACACTGTACTCGTCTAAGGATTTTTCAGATATTGCCTTTGAATAGCTTAGTTGCAACCTGTTTATTACTCAACTAGGTATTCTTACTAATTGTGTAAAAGATTGATGTGATGGAAACTATTAGCCAAGCCATTTAGATTTCTGGCTGTACACTCACTTTAATCGAAAAAAGGTTACTAATATGTTAGAAAAAATATGGTATGAGCTTTCCCCCATTATCTATTCAGCCGTGTCGTGCTTTGTTATTTTTTACACCAATTTTGTAGGTGCTGTCTTTGCGTTCCTCTTGCTAGGGGTATCCATGTTAATTGGGGCTATGAGGATACAGTTTCGCTCAACTCCCAAGGTGGCGGCTAGAGCGCGAAAATCAAAAGCCACCTACAACAACTATCGAGCCTGAGTAATTGAAATAAAAGATCAGACTGGCTACCTTTTGCATTTTGGTAGCATATATGGTTAATCTGTGTGCTGGTAGTTATTTGCCGCCGCAATGGTAGCAAATTCTGTGGCGACGATTTGGGAAACCGCTATCAACAGCATCGGGTCGTATGCATAAACAGCCCGAAGCGATTCGCGCTTTTTCTCGTCGGGTTGTGTGAATTTGATGACTAACCGAACCATTTTGACGGCTAAATGCCTGCCTTCTTCGGGAGTTGCTGTCATTAAACTGTTGTTTGGTACTAAAGTTAGCAATTCATTCATGGCTGCACCTCACAAAAAATAGCGTTGTTTACGGTATTGATTTATTCGTCTTTTATAGAAATCGAAATAAATTGGATACCAACAGGTCGATAAAAATCAGTTTTTAGTGGGTATTTGCAAATATTCTGGTGAACTGGTATTTCTTAATGCTTACCCGGCTCTAGCTTAACCCCGCGCCGTTCGTAGGTGACGTAGGCTTGCAAGGCTGTCATTTTAGGATCGTCAGCGGCAAGCGGCTGACCTTCGAGCGGATTTTTAAGACACCAGTTAATCATCTCCCACAGCGGCACGACTTTACCTAATTGCTTCTGGAACTTAGGATACGTTTCGGGATGGGTATTGGTTGAATTCGGATGGCATTGGGCGCAAGCAACACCGTTGCTGCCAAGCTTTGGACTCGTCCACAAGGCACGACCTTCAGCGACAGTTGTCATAAATTGCTCCTGCCAGCGTTTGACATCGGCATCGGTAAATTCATCTGCTGAAATATTGCTCGTTACGGCACAAGCCAACAAGCCAAAAAAAACAGTGGTTGTTTTAATCTTGGAATTAGTCATATTCTATCTCCGCTAGATTTATGCAATAAATTGGGTTAATAATGCTTTTGCGGCGGTGTACGTTCACCATCACTTCGATAAGCGACATCTTCCGGGTGTTTTTTAGCCTGGTTAAACCGCACCGCACGGCTGGTGTTGTTATACAGTGTATAGTTAAGATCAACCCTGCCATTGGCTAGATTAATGAACTGCCAGCCAGTAGCATCACGTTCGAAAAACGGATCGGCTCGGTTCATCGGCACGGTCAACTTAGGTAAATATTGCTCCGCTTGGGCATAAGCTTGCGGATAAGGCCACGGCCATGCGGTCGCCATCACCGAATTGAAACTGATATTCCCGATCTGGTTATATTGGATTTGATGGACATGCCCGTAGATAACCGAGACCTGTTTGAAAGGTCTTAGCAACGCCTGTATTTCATCAGCATCTTCCGTCCAAAAATTCCAGCCTTTGTATATTTTCTGTAATGGCGAGTGGGAAAATACAACGACGGGTGTTGCTTTGGCGACTTTTGCCAGATCGCCCTTGAGCCACTTGCGTTGTTCTTCGCCAACCATAAAAGGCGAGCCATTCGGATTATCAAGACCAGCCATCTCCAACATACGTTGTTCATTAGTCGGCCAGCGCTTGAATGTCCAATCATCATAAGTTCTGATACTATTCAACACGATGAAATGTACGCCTTTATGGTCGAAGCTATAATATTGCGGACCAAAAAGCTTTTCCCAATATTCGCCAAGATCCAGATAATAATCATGTTCTCCCATGACGTGATGCACTTTACCGCTTAATGCAGACAACATCTCCGCGCCATGATCCAGTTCAGCCTTGCTGCCAAGCTGTGCCAAATCTCCGCCGAAAATGACGAAATCCGGTTTTGGGGTCAATAAATTGGTTTCTGCCACGGCACGAATCAAACCACGATCCCAATTTCTGACGAATTGCGTGCCTTTAATCTGTTGTATATGGGAATCAGAGATATAGGCAAAGGTGAAGTTTTCGCTGCTGTCTGCAAACGCCAGCTCAACCAAGCTAATTGGTAAGGTAGTACCCAACGCTAACGTTGCGGAATTTTTGATGAAGTTGCGACGGCTATTGTTAACGGTGTTCATGGTGAGCTCCCCTTTACCGCTTGGGCTGATGTTGAAGCAGCATAT
>NZ_CBAROL010000049.1:0-10429 GCF_964779595.1 Methyloglobulus sp. | reverse complement strand
GTGGTTTTACCTGATGATTCCGGCCCGTATATTTCAACCACCCGCCCACGCGGAAGGCCGCCGCAACCCAACGCGATGTCCAAGCCCAGAGAACCTGTCGAGACGACATCAATATCACGGGATGAAGCCACATCGCCCATCCGCATGACAGAACCTTTGCCAAACTGCTTTTCTATCTGCATCAGCGCAGCGCCAAGTGCCTTCTTTTTGTTCTCATCCATCGTTAATATCCTTTGCGTCGGTAAAGAAACATCATCTTATAACCAAGCTGGGCATTATCACATAGGGTGGTATCAGGTACAAGACAACGGACTTAAGAAAGAGCGGAAAACAACCAGAACAATCAAACAATTAACCCACGCGGTTGAATACTATTCGCAGGCTTTTCAACACCAACAAAGGGAATTAATCGTGCAGCAAATCCTTACAGATGAAGATTGAACAAATCCTAGATACCCAAAATAATTTAGAATCCGACAGAAAGAGAAAATACCACTGTTGCTGTTAGCGTTTCAGGATGGTCGGTGATTGACTTTTGTCCGTTGGCATCCAGGTAGTAAATCTCCCTGGCATCGTAATATCGTAAATCCAGCGCGATGAATTTATAACGCCCCGTCAAACCTACATTCCAATAAGGATAATCGGCAGCGAGAGCTTCTTTGATATAGGCATACCCGAAGGTACTGGAGATTTCCAGGTAGTCGGTAATCGGGTAACGACCCGTTAACTCAGGGAATAACGCGGCCCGCCCTAGACCATAATAATCATCGATATAAGAAATCTGTGTGCTGAGCAGACTCTTGTAATGCAGGAATAAATAGAACTCGTTATAGTCAGCATTCTTATCAAAAATTAGTCCGTCATAAAAATAACGCGAATACTGCAAATCCATGCGCCAGTCATCAGCAAATTTATAACTCCAACCCACATAAGGGGTCATTTCAACTTGTGCTGAATTGGGAAAAAACAGCTCTTCGTCTTGCTCGCTTTTGCCAAAATTAAAATTTGAGACGCTGACACCTGTGTAAAGCCCTGATGAATGCTGATAATCGAGGTTGCCTTGAATGGCTGGACTGTTATTGCTTTTGGAATACATTCGCCAAACATAATTGGTTGTACCCGTAATTGTGCCGTGAATTTCAGCATAAGCAAAATCAGCTTGCCACATAAGAACGACCATACAGAGCATTAAAGTGAATGTTTTTTGCATGGCTATGGGATTTTTGGATTAAACGGCATTTACCTTAAGTGCATGTCTATGTAACTCTAACCGCTCAATTAAATACCACGAATTAACAACAAGTCGTACAGTGAACAACTTTTTTATTAAGTAGTTATTAAGATAACTATTATTTATCCAATAAACTGCCATGGCTTTTAGTGACACGTTCCTTGTTACCTCAAAATAAGCTTATAACCACTTGATTGTAGCAAATCTGGTCGGATAAAAGTTAGTAAAAGAACAGTATTTTCCTATTCTTACAATGAGGAGAAAAATCTAGGTTACAGGTTAAGGTATAGCCGTTACGATTATAGCTAATAATTTTATGATGGTTTTATGTTTTCTAGCTGAATCATAAACGTCTCATCTGCAATCTGCCAGAAATTCACGGACACGGTATAATAGCAACAAGTATAGTCTCTGAAATACCATTGTCATGCCAGAACCATCAATAACGGCTCTTGAGCCAGAAAAAAAGCAACGTCTGTTGTCGATTTTTGAACGGTTATTGCCGCTGGTAGATAATCTTGCCAACAGACTGCGCTTATTCCTGATTTTGGGCGTATTGGTGACGGCTTGGCTGATCGTGTGGTGTTACTTTTTGAAACATTATTCCATCGGGATTGCCGCAACTGTGGGTATTGCTGCTTTTTTGCCAACGTTGATACTGGCAAGGTTTTGGTGGGCATTGGAAGAGTTAAAAGACCTTCCCAACATCGCAGGTAATATGGTCGGTGATGCCAAAACTGAACTCCAAGAATCCGTGCAAAACATCCGCGCTGGTAAAGCACCCAAGCTTGGTTTTTTTAGTGCAGGGAAAAGCCTTTGGTCGATTGGTGCGATGGCTTCTGAAGCCCGTGAATTGATGGGTTCTTATATTAGTCTATCGACATTGATTAATCCGTTCATGCTGGTGTTGGGCGTAATCTCATTTGTGGGTGTGTTTTTGCTGTTTTTGGTCGGCATAGTGCTGGCATTTTTTGTTTAAATCCGCTCATCCCAACCTTCTCCTTCAAGGGAGTAGGGGTTTTTGAATTTTTAGAGACCCCGCTTTAGTCTACTTCACCCAACCTTCCATTAAACCTAGCCTATGCAAATAATCGTCATCTACCCCGGCACTTTTGACCCTATCACCAACGGTCACCTGGATTTAGTCGCACGAGCCTCTCGGCTTTTCCATAAAGTCATCATTGCCGTTGCTGATAATGCAGGGAAAGCGCCGTTGTTTTCTCTGGAAGAACGGGTAAGCTTGGCTAAACAAGCAGCTGCAAGTCACACCAATGTCGATGTCATCGGGTTTGGTAATTTGTTGGTAGATTGCGCCAGACAACACGGTGCGACGGTTATTCTACGGGGACTTAGAGCGGTATCGGATTTTGAGTACGAATTCCAGATGGCTGGGATGAACCGCAACCTCGCACCGGAATTGGAAACACTATTTTTAACGCCGCCAGAGCAATATACCTTTATTTCCTCGAGCGTGATTAAATCCATTGCCCAATTACATGGCGATATTTCCTCTTTCGTTCCAGAGATTGTCTACCAGCAGCTACTTAAAAAGTTTAGCCAGGATTAAGTATGTCATTGATAATATACGACGAATGTATCAACTGCGATGTCTGCGAGCCGGAATGCCCCAATGGGGCTATTTCCCAAGGCGAAGATATTTACGTTATCAATCCCGCCTTGTGTACGGAATGTGTAGGACATTATGACCTGCCGCAATGTGTGGAGGTTTGCCCTGTCGATTGCATCACCAAAGACCCAGATTATGTTGAGAACCAGGAAACCTTGTATCAGAAGTATTTGAAGTTAACAAAAAAGTAAAATCGTAGAGTGCAATAGGCATGAGCCGTATTGCACCGCATGTGTACCACCTTACATCCGGCGCAATACGCCAAGGCTATTGCGCCCTACGGCTCTATTTTTGGTAAATATATCTTTTGAACTTTCATACAAACAAAGCTATCCTTTAAGAAAATATTTTTCTTAAAGGATAGCTTGTGAATAATAAAGAAAAAGGCGAGCAGATAAGGCGTCAAATTATTAGAGACCTTAGATATCATTCTACTGATATTGTTAAGCATATTGCCAATATATTTTCTATAACACCTCAAGCTATAAATAATCATATACAGCGGTTAGAAAAGGAAGGTTGGTTAGATTCAAGCGGCTCTGGAAAAGGTAAAAGATATTTTCTTGGGGACTTAAGGGAGAATAAGTCACTGTTTCCTCTCACAAAAGATTTTACTGAAGATGGTGTTTGGCGAAATCAATATGCTTTTGTGTTTGAAGGTTTGCCGGAAAATATAGTGGACATTTGCCACTACGGTTTTACTGAAATGGTTAATAATGCTATCGACCATTCTGAGGGTAAGTTTGTCTACATTTCCGCTGTAAGAGATAAAGAAAAAGTGATGATTTCTGTAATAGATGATGGCGAAGGCATTTTTACGAAAATCAAAAGGCTCTACAACTTGGGGGATGAAAGACAAGCATTATTCGAATTATCCAAAGGCAAACTGACTACTGATCCTGACAATCACACAGGTGAAGGAATTTTTTTTACTTCCAGAGTTTTTGATAATTTTGAAATTGATTCGAAGGGTGTAAGGTTTACTCATGATGAAGGTTTTGAGTTTGATTTCGTGCTTGATTCGACGCTATCCTTAAATGAAGCAGGTACGTCTGTGTATATGCTTATTAAAAAAAATTCTGATCGATATATTCAGAGTGTTTTCGATGACTACACGGCGGGTCCTGATGAATTTCAATTTAATAAAACCATTGTTCCAGTTCGTTTAGCACAATACGAAAATGAAAAATTAGTGTCTCGTTCACAAGCAAAAAGAATACTGGTTCGGATTGAAAAATTCCAATATGTTATATTCGATTTTGAAGGTGTAACCGCTATTGGTCAAGCTTTTGCTGATGAAATTTTTAGAGTTTACGCAAAAAATCATCCCAATATTTTTTTACTTCCTACAAATATGGAAGCCAATGTCAAAAAAATGGTTAATCGGGCAATTTTATTAAAAGATGCTGAGTAATTCGCAAGATAACTAAGATTGTATTTCAGAGTTAAATACGCCAACTTAAGAAATATCCCAACCAGGGCTAAGGATCTGATAGCTCTAACCAAGTCAAATGTTTTTCCATTTTTCCGACTGGCTTATATTCCGCACCGCACCAACCCTTATAATTCGATTGTCGAATAACATCGAATAAGCTTCCAAAATCAATTTCACCCGTTCCAGGCTGGCCTCGCCCAGGACAGTCGGCAAACTGGATATGACCGATCTTATCGGCATGACGGGTAATAAAACTAGCTACGTTTTCGCCCATTCGGTGCATGTGGTAAATGTCGTATTGCATGAACAGATTGGGGTGTTTGAGTTGCTTGACGATGTTAAGCATCTGCTTACCGCTGTGGATCATAAAGCCCGGCATGTCGTAGGTATTGATCGCTTCAAAGACAGCCTTAATCCCTAATGGTGCTAATGTGTCAGCCGCTAACAACAGGTTTTCCTTGAAGGTTTCCAGGTAGTGCGATTTTTGACGCTTGTCAAAACAGCACCCAGGGAGGATGTTGATGGCTTCCGGTTTTACATAATGGGCATAAGCCACCGCTTGCGCCAAGGCTTCCTCAAATTGCGCCTTTTTTTCAGGCACACAGGCAAGGCCTTCGCCGCCTTGCATGAGATCGTCGGCGGCAACATTAAACAACACCAGTTTCAACTGTTGCTCTGCCAATAGGGCAGCAAGGATTTCGGGATGAATGCTAAAGGGAAATTGAATTTCTACTGCCGAAAAACCACTTTGCTTGGCGGCTTTAAAACGTCCAATCAATTCGATTTCAGTGAATAACAGGCTTAAATTAGCACTGAATTTAAGCATATTTTTTGGAATACAGCTTGATTAAAGTGGCTGGATCTTGTTCCAGATAGCCACTACTTCCATGCAGTTGCAGCAATTGTGCCGCCAAACCGGACATGGGAATGGCATTGCCTTGTTGCTTGGATAAATCGACCGCCATATTCAGGTCTTTTAATAAGGTTTTGACGCGCCATTTTACCGGCTCGAATTGCGCCAAAGCCATTTCCGTGCCGGTAATTTGCAAGGGTTTGGAGTCAGCAAAACCGCCAGATAAGGCTTGCGGTATTTTTACGGCATCGACTCCGGCTTGTTTCGCCAGTGCCATCATTTCGGCGATAACCATGACATTGCAACTAACAATCATCTGGTTGCAGATTTTGGTGATCTGACCGCTGCCAACTTCGCCCATGTGGGTTAACTGCCGGTACAGTGGTTCTAATAGCTCCCTTGCGACAGCAATATCGGCTTCGTTGCCACCCGCCATAATTGCCAGATTGCCTTGTTCTGCACCTGCCACGCCGCCAGATACCGGCGCATCCACCCAGCCCATACCGCATTGTTTCTGCAACAATTTGGCTAATTGCTTGGTGGTTTCAGGGTGAATGCTGGATAAATCAATCAGCAACTTGCCAGACGAACCATTGCTGACAATATCGTTACGGACAATCGACTCGACAACCTCGGTATCAGCAAGACATAAAATAATCACATCGACCGCTTTCACCAATTTTGCAACAGTCAAACAGGCAATAGCTCCGGCTTGAGTGACAGCTTGCAATTTTTCTGGGTTGCGGTTCCAAACGTAAACAGTATTACCCGCATTAAGCAAACGCAAAACCAAGGGTTTACCCATTAAACCGATGCCGATAAAGCCGAGAATTGGGTTATTTGAAGTCATAGCAATAGTTAGATGTCATTTTAAGATAAAGCCCTATTCTGCCCATTTTTAAATGGTTTAGCTGATAATTTCGAGTCCATTAATGTGTTACCATTCGTGAAAAATAAAAAAGTGCCTAGCCCAGCCGGAAAACACTGTATGAACAATATCCCCAGACATTTTACCCGAATAAAAAATTCAGATTATGCAAAACCGAATGGCTTTTTTCATGCCATTTATGCGGTTGTTATTGTTTTGCTGGTCTGTTGCAATTCCGTTGGTTTTGCAGCAAAAACTCGCCCAGTCGCAAAGCCCACCTTAAACGACATAGAACACATTATCGTTATCTATGCTGAAAACAGGAGTTTTGATAATCTTTATGGCTTATTCCCAGGTGCGAATGGTATCAAGCAAGCAACCAAGGAACAATATACCCAAGTCGATAACGATGGCAAGCCATTCAAAGAGTTACCGCCCATCTGGGCAAGCGAAGTAGATAAGCCACCGTTGGCTGAACGGCTACCAAATAAGCCGTTCCAAATTGATAAGCCCACCTTGAATTTACCTTTATCAGCCAGGACACGAGACCTTGTTCACATGTTCTACCAAAATATTGAACAAATCAACGGAGGGAAAAATAACAAATTTGCCGCCATATCCAATGCTGGTGGCTTGGTGATGGGTTATTACGATGGCTCAAAGCTACCGTTGTGGAAATGGGCGCAGGAATACACGCTAGCAGATAATTTTTTCATGGCCGCGTTTGGTGGCTCTTTCCTCAACCACCAATGGTTAATCTGCGCTTGCACCCCACGCGATCCAGAAGCAGACGAAGATGAGCGCGTGCCTTTGAATGATAAGGGCTTGCTTAAACGCAAGCCAGATTCGCCGCCATCTGCCATGTACGGCGCACCCAAGTTTGAAGGAGGAGAATTATCGTTTACCCCAGATGGTTATGTGATCGCACCTAAGCAACCAGCTTATCAACCCTCAAAAATACCGCCTGAAAAAGAAGGTGATTCGCGCTTTGCCGATCCCACCTCTAAGCCATTAGCACCGCAGACCACAAAAACAATTGGTGATACCTTATCTGCTAAAAATATCGCCTGGGTGTGGTACGCAGGGGCTTGGAAGCAAGCAGTGGCAGACGGCGGACAAGCACCAGATGTTAAACGTAGCGTGATTTATACGGATAAGCCCGGAACAATTAACTTCCAAGCACATCATCAGCCGTTTAATTATTATGCCCGATTTGCGCCTGGAACACCTGATAGGGATCTGCATTTGCAAGATGGCGAGGATTTTCTATTAGCCATTGAAAAAGGCACACTGCCGCAAGTCGCCTTTTATAAGCCCACCGGGCAATTTAACGAGCATCCTGGTTACACTGATGTGCTGTCCGGTGACCAACACCTGGATGAGATACTCAATAAAATCAAAACCAGCCCAATCTGGAAAAAAACCGTTGTAATTGTCACTTACGATGAGAACGGCGGCTTTTGGGATCACGTCGCACCACCCAAAGGCGACCGCTGGGGACCAGGGACGCGCATACCTGCCATCATTATCTCGCCTTTTGCCAAACAGCATTTTGTTGACCATACGTCGTATGACACTACTTCGATCATCAAATTTATTAGCTTGCGGTTTGGGTTAGAACCCTTGCCAGGAGTGAGAGCTAGTGCGGGTGATTTGCTAGGGGCATTTGATTTGCAATTGGAAGACAGTACGCTGGTAACTCATTCAAAAGTGAACAAAACAATTAACGCAGCACCTACCGTTAACAAGGTAAAGGATAAAAAACTGCAAGCTACGTCAAACCATTAAAAACCACATGTCTACTGGGTTTTCGAGTGCATCTTTAACAAATTACACAGCTCTAGCTTGTTTAGCTGTTCGATAAATTTGGAATGACAAAACTAACAAGATATATAGCATTCATCAACCTATTCGCCTTACTTTGGACGGCACAGGTAAATGGAGATAGCCCTAGGGTTGCGGTAGCTTCCGCACATCCTTTAGCAACTGAAGCAGGTTTTGAGATTATCGCTAAAGGCGGCAATGTGTTTGATGCAGCGGTGGCAGTAAGTGCGGCTTTAGCGGTGGTCGAACCAGCAGGTTCAGGTTTGGGTGGTGGC
Source organism: Methyloglobulus sp. (assembly GCF_964779595.1). Taxonomy (NCBI): domain Bacteria; kingdom Pseudomonadati; phylum Pseudomonadota; class Gammaproteobacteria; order Methylococcales; family Methylococcaceae; genus Methyloglobulus; species Methyloglobulus sp. The sequence goes on along the minus strand of NZ_CBAROL010000049.1, from coordinate 2,316 downwards.
GGCTACTGGTTGCTACATCGGGCGAAAGACCACGTTGAAACCTTCATCGACGGTCGTGAAAAAGCACCTTTAGCCGCACATAAAGCCATGTTCTTGGATAAATCTGGCAAAGTAATACCGAACTTATCGTTGAATGGGGCTTTGGCAGCAGCCATTCCAGGTTTGCCAGCAGGATTAGTGCATTTATCGGAGAAATATGGGCAATTAACATTAGCTGAAAGTTTAGCCCCAGCCATTCGCTATGCCACTAATGGCTTTACCATAACCGAACGGCATAGAAGAATGTTAGGTTCCAATGTCGAAGTTCTCAAAAAAGATCGTTATACATCGGCTATTTTTCTGTCTCACGGTTCTGTACCCAAATCCTTTTCAATACTTAAACAACCTGATTTGGCAAATACCTTGAAGCAGCTTGCCGAATCAGGCAGGGACGGCTTTTACGACGGGGAAGTTGCCGATAAGCTAGTGAATGGTGTCCGTAAAGCAGGTGGAATATGGAGTCAGGAAGATTTGGATGCTTACCAAGTCGTCGAGCGCAAGCCAATAAAAGGCAGCTATCAAGGTATAACGATTACCAGTGCGCCGCCTTCATCATCCGGCGGTATTGTGTTGCTGGAAACCTTAAATATCTTGTCAGGTTTTGATTTGCAGAAAATCGATGAAATAATCCGCAAACACCTGATTACAGAAGCCATGCGCCGCGCTTACCATGACCGCGCCTTATATCTCGGCGATGCTGATTTTATCGACATTCCAACCCAACAACTACTCAGCTTGGATTATGCCGCAGGGTTGCGTAGCACTATAAGGCACGACAAAGCCTTGCCCAGCAATTATTTGTCAGGCGATATGCCTGAGCAAAACCAAGGTACACAGACAACACATTTTTCCATCATTGATGAAGACGACAATCGCGTTGCCGCAACCTTGAGCATTAACACAGCTTTTGGTGCCGGGTTTGCACCGGAAGCCACAGGCGTGTTGCTCAATAATGAGATGGATGATTTTGCCAGCCTTGAAGGTGCAATGAACGTCTATGGTTTGGTAGGTGCCGCAGCTAATTCGATTGCGCCAGGAAAGCGCATGTTGTCCAGCATGACGCCAACTTTCCTGGAAACACCTGAGCGCATCGCCGTATTAGGCACGCCCGGCGGTAGCCGGATTATCTCGATGGTTTTGTTAGGAATTCTGGATTTTGCTAAGGGCAACAATCCCGATTCCTGGGTAAGCATTCCTCGTTTTCACCACCAATTCATGCCCGATGTTATCGAATATGAAAAAGCCGCGCTATCTCAAGATGAGATTACGAAGTTATCAACATTGGGCCATCAATTAAAGGAAACGAAACGTAATTACGGCGATATGCAAGCCGTGCAGTTAAATAAGCTCACGAAAAAATTAACCGCCTCCAGTGATCCACGCGGTGTAGGCAAAGCGTGGGTAAGCCCGTAGTGGAAAACCCTGACATCAAACTATGGAAAGGCGATATTGCCGCAACGGAAACAGATTGCCGTCAGTATTGGCACATTCTCGACCAAACTGAACAGCAACATGCTAACGCATTTAAAAACGAGCTGCTACGTAGACGCTATGTCGAAATCCATGCCCGACTAAGGATTGTACTGGCAGATGCCGTCAATACAGCCCCAGAGCAGCTACGTATCCATAAGGCCGAATATGGCAAACCTTATCTCGCTGATTATCCCGAATTGGCGTTTAATTTATCGCATACTGCCAATAAGATGGTGATCGCAATGGCTTATAACTGTGAGCTAGGCGTTGATATTGAGCAGTGCAAACCAAGGAAAAACCTAGTTGCGCTGGTAGATAAATGTTTTTCCGAAGAAGAAAAAAGCCACTGGCAGCAACTGCCGAAATCCCAACAAGTGCAAGCCTTCTACCAGTTCTGGACGCGCAAAGAAGCGTTTGTGAAAGCAACGGGCAGAGGTATTGCTCTAGGGTTGAAGCACTGTGTCGTCAATCCCAAGAATCTCAATGAATTTTTAACAATACCAAAAGAATATGGAAAAGCCAGCGAATGGCTTATACAACCTATTGATTTTGGAGAAACTATCTGTAGTGCTTTGGTTAGCAGATGTTGGGTTGGCGCACAGACAATCCTGCGTGTTGTTTGTTGAAGGATATTTAAGGAAACCCTGAGTAAGCGTGTAGATACCGTCTTAAAACCCAAGTGTCAAGGCTTATTTTACTGCGAAAAGAGGATCAAAAGGTTCGCCTGATTTCAAGATAGCAAAGCTAAGATGAATGAGTTTACGCATAGCGGCGCAGGCGATAGCCTTACCATTCTTGCCATTG